>CAYMWZ010000077.1:0-12060 GCA_964394385.1 uncultured Nitrospinaceae bacterium
GCCAGAGGGCCACCGTGAGGTCCACCCCCGAGACGAGGGCCGCGCCCAGGGCCACGCTGAAGGCCATGACCCCGAAGCCGGCGGCGATCCGCGGAAGGGCGGCCATCCAATCGGAGCTGTTCATCGCGCGCGTCCCCTGCCGGGCGGGGGGCCTCCCTCACGGGGGGCCGGGCGGAGCCTCTCCGGGCTCCTAGGCCCCCTGCGCCGCGAGCCTCCGCCAGAAGAAGTGCATGTGGCCGGCGGGCAGCTCGTCGGGCGGGAGCCGGTGGATCTTCTCGGCCAGGCCGCGCAGGCACCTGGCGGCGGCCGACTTGGGAAACGCCTCGGACATCGCCTGCTGGCGCCGGACCGAGGCCGCCATGTTCGGGTCCTGGACGACGTGGCCCAGGTAGCTGAGGGAGACGTTCAAATACTTGTCCGTCACCGCGCTCAGGCGGCGGAAGACGCCCTTCCCCTCCCTCTCGTCCGCCACCATGTTGGCCAAAATCCGGAACCGGTAGCCCCGGCGCCCCTCGCTCAAAACCTTCATGAGGGCGTAGGCGTCGGTCAGGGAGGTCGGCTCGGGCGTGGCCACCACGACCACATCCTGCACCGCGGCGTTGAAGTAGAGGACGTTCCGGCTGATCCCGGCCCCGGTGTCGACGAAAAGATAGTCGAAGGGCTCCTCGATCGCGTCGAGCTCGTTGAAGATCTGGAGCCGGGCCTCCTCGCCCAGGTCGGCCAGCTTGGCCACCCCCGAGCCCGCCGGGAGGACGCGCATTCCGCCGGGCCCGCCCATCATGATCTCCGAGATGCCCTTCTGGCCCGCGAGCACGTGCTCGAGCGTGAAGGAGGGCCTGAGGCCGAGGACGATGTCCACGTTGGCCAGCCCGAGGTCGGCGTCCAGGAGGAGCACCCTCGCGCCCATCTTCGCGAGCCAGTAGCCGAGATTCACGGCGAGGCAGGTCTTCCCCACCCCGCCCTTGCCGCTGGTGAAGGAGAGGACGCGCACCCGCCCCCCGTCGCTCCGCTGGATCGACACTCCCAACAAGCCTCCCGCTCGGGCGATCAAACCGGCACCCCGGGGGCGGGCGTCCTCCGCCGGCCCGCGGAGAGGATGAGCCGCGCCATCCGGCTGGGGGTGGCGACTTCCAGATCCTCGGGGACCCTCTGGCCCGCCGTGAAGTACGCCACCCGGACGCCCAGCTCCATGTGCCTCTCGAAGATTACACCAAACCGGCTGCTCTCATCCAGCTTCGTAAACACCAGCCGATGAAGCGGAACGCAGGAGAAGCGCTCTCCCATCCGGGCCATGTCGTCGGGGTGCGTGTTGGCGGCCAGGACGAGGTAGTTCTTCCCGGGCCGCCCGGGCCCGAAGAGCCCCACGAGCTCGGCCATCCGCGAGGCGTCGCCCAGGCTCTCGCCGGGCGTGTCCACGAGAACAACGTCGGCCCGGCGGAATTTCCCGAGGGCGGCGTCCACCTCCCCGGCCGAGCGGGCGGCGATGAGGGGCAGCCGAATCAGGCCGGCGTAGGCCTTAAGCTGCTCCACGGCGCCCACGCGGGAGGGCTCCAGCGCGATCAGGCCCACCCGGAGGCGCCGCCCGTGGGTGCACTCGGCGGCGATCTTGGCGATCGTCATGGTCTTGCCCGCCCCGGTGGGGCCGATGAAGTTCGCCACGGAGGGCTCCCGATCCCCCGGCCTGCGGGCGCGCACGGGGCCCCCCACTTCGAAGAGGAGGGTGATCAGGCTCGCGACGCGCTCGCGCAGCAGGCGGACCGGATCCTCCCCCTCGGCCGCGGGGAGATCCCCCGCCGCCCGGAGGAGGAGCTCGCGCGCCGTCTCCTCCCTCAGGCCGCTCTCGCAGAGCTCATTGAAGACGGTCGAGCGGGTCAAGTCCCGGGGGAACCGGACCCGCGGCCTGCGGGCCGGGGGAGGAGGAGCCTCGGCCGCCGGGTCGTCTCCGCCCGGCCCGGAGGGCCCGAGCCCTCCCTCCTCGAGCCACTCGGCCGCCTCCACCTCGACCAGGGACTCCCCGGCGCCGTCCGCCACCCGGCGGGTGGCGAAGATCACGGCCTCGGGCCCCAGCGTCTCCCTCACCATGGCGAGCGCCTCGCGCAAATCCTTCCCCCGAAAATGGTGCCTTCTCATGACAACCTCACGGTTCCCAGGCTCTGGATGCGGACGCCCGGCGCGATCTCATTGTGGCTGAGGATCGCCAGCTGCGGAATGAAGCGTTCCGTGAATTTCCTCAGGTGCCCCCGGATCGCCGGCGAGGCCAGGAGCACGGGAGGCGTGCTCGACGTGTCGAACCGCTCCATCTGCCCCTGGATGGCGCGCAGCAGGCGGTCCGCCAGGGAGGGATCCAAGGCGAGGTAGCTGCCGTGGTCGGTGTGCTGGAGCGAGTTGACGATCACCTTCTCGGCCTCCTGGTCGAGCGTGATGACGCTGACCGCGCCGGTGTCCCCGGCGTAGTGTGCGGTGAGTCCCCTCGACAGGCGGCTCCGCACGTACTCGGTCAGGACGTCGGCGTCCTGGGAGATGGAGGCGCAGTCCGCCAGCGTCTCCAGGATGGTGACCAGGTCGCGGATGTTCACCCCTTCGCGCACGAGATTTTGCATCACTTTTTGCACGCGGCCGAGGGAGAGAAGGTTCGGGATGAGCTCCTCCACCACCTTGGGGTGGGACTCCGCCGCCTTGTCGAGCAGCCGCTGCACCTCGCTGCGGGTGAGAAGCTCGTGGCCGTGCTTCTTGATGACCTCGGTCAAGTGAGTCGCGATCACGGTGGCGGGGTCCACCACGGTGTAGCCGGCGAACTGGGCGCGCTCCTTGTTCGCGGGCGTGATCCAGATCGCCGGAAGCCCGAAGGCCGGCTCGGTGGTGGGGATGCCGGGGACGGGGCTCTCCACCGTCCCGGTGTCCATGGCGAGGAAGTGGTCCATCATGAGCTCCCCGCGCGCGACATTCACCCCCTTGAGAAGGATGGCGTACTCGCCCGGCTTGAGCTGGAGGTTGTCGCGGATGTGTAGCGGCGGCACCACCAGCCCCGTCTCGTGGGCGAACTGGCGTCGGATGGAGCGGATGCGGTCGAGGAGCTCGCCGTTCTGGCGGGCATCCACCAGGGGGATGAGGCTGTAGCCGACGTCGAGTTCCATGAGATCCACCTGAAGTAGGGCGTCCACGCTCTCCGGCGCAGTGGCCGCGGGTTCCGCCTGCCGGGCGGCTGCCTCCTCCTCCTGGCGCCGGACCTCGGCCTGCTTGGCCTGGGAGAGGTAGTAGGCGACGCCCCCCGTCAGCCCGGCCAGGAGGAAAAAGGGGAATTGGGGAAGCCCCGGGAAGAGCGCCATCGTGAACAAGAGGCCCGAGGCCACCCCGATGGCGCGCGTGTGGGAGAGGATCTGGGTGCTCATCGTGGCGCCGAGGTGGGTCTTCTCGGCCGAGCGCGTCACCACGATTCCCGCCGCCGTGGAGATGAGCAGGGCCGGAATCTGGGCCACGAGGCCGTCCCCCACGGTCAGGATGGAGTAGGTGGCGGCCGCCCGGGCGATGGGCAACCCCAGCTGGAAGACGCCGATGGCCAACCCCCCCAGGAGGTTGATGAAGGTGATGACCAGGCCGGCGATGGCGTCCCCGCGGACGAACTTGGAGGCTCCGTCCATGGCGCCGAAGAAGTCCGCCTCCCGGCCGATATGCTCGCGGCGCCTGCGGGCCTCGGCCTCGTTGATGAGGCCGGCATTCAGGTCCGCGTCGATGGCCATCTGCTTGCCGGGCATGGCGTCCAGGGTGAAGCGGGCGGCCACCTCGGCGATTCTCCCGGCGCCCTTCGTGATGACGACGAAATTGATGATGACGAGGATGAGGAACACGACGAGGCCGACGATGTAGTTCCCGCCGACGACGAAGCTTCCGAACGCCTGGATCACCTGGCCGGCCGCGGCGGGCCCCTCGTTCCCGCGGAGCAGGATGAGGCGGGTGGAGGCCACGTTGAGCGAGAGGCGGAAGAGGGTGGCCACGAGCAGGAGGGAGGGAAAGACGCTGAACTCCAAGGGCTCTGTCGTGTAGAGGGAGACCAGGAGCACCACGATGCCGAAGGTGATGCTGAACGAGAGCAGGGCGTCCAGCATCGCGGGCGGGATCGGGATGATCATGACGAGGAGGATCCCGACCAGCCCGACCGCCATCACGACGTCGCTGTTCCGGGTGAACCGGCTCAGTCCCGCGACACCGTTCATGCCTCTCTCTCCCGGCTGGGCCTAGGCGGCCCTGCGCTTGAGGGTGTAGACGTAGGCCAGGATCTCGGCCACGGCCTTGTAGAACTCGACGGGGATCGTCTGGCCCAGCGGTACGGCCTGGTACAAGTTCCTGGCCAGGGGCGGATTCTCGACGAGGGGCACGTCGCTCTCCTCGGCGATCTCGCGGATGCGCTGGGCGATGTACCCCCTCCCCTTCGCCACCACGGTGGGCGCCTCCATCTCCTCGCGGAGGTAGAGGACGGCGACGGCGTAGTGGGTGGGGTTCGTGATCACGACGTCCGCCTTGGGGACGGCGCTCATCATCCGTCGGCGCGAGATCTCGCGCTGGACCTGCCTTATCCGCGCCTTGACCAGGGGGTCGCCCTCGCGCTGCTTGTACTCCTGCTTGACCTCGTCCTTGGTCATCATGATGTTCTTCTCGAAGACGTGGCGCTGAAAGGCGTAGTCCAGGGCGGCGAGGAAGACGAGAATGGCCGTGCACCGGATGGCGATCCGCATGGCGAACCCGATGAAGACGCTGAGGATGCTGTCCGGGGGCATCTGGGAGAGCTTGGGGAGGAGGAGCCACGCCTCGGCGATGGTGATGTAGCTGACGTAGCCGACGAGGGCCACCTTCGCCAGCGACTTGAAGAGGTCCATCCAGCCCTGTTTGCCCAGGAGCCGCTTCGCCCCCTCGAGCGGGTTCATCTTGTTGAACTTGGGCACCAGGGCCTGGGGGGCGAAGAGGAGGCCGAACTGGACGACGTGGGCGAGCACGGAGAAAACCAAGACAAAGCCCAGGAGGGGCAGCACGACCCAGCCGATCCCCTGAAACGCCATCAGGATGACCGAGAACAAGGCGTCTGGACTCTCGATGGGCGTGGTCGAGGTCTGGAAGAAGAAGCGCGCGAGATTGCCCAGGACGTTCCCGGTGTATTCCGCGAAGAAGTAGAAATACACGACCCCCGCCAGGAGGACGGCCACCGAGGTGACCTCGCGGCTCTTGGCCACCTGGCCCCTCTCCCGGACCTCCTCGCGCCGCCTGAGGGTCGCCGGTTCGGTTCGGTCTTCCGAGTCGGTGGGCATTCGCCCCTCCTAGAAGACCCGCACGAGACGGAGCAGCGTGCCGCCCATCTCCGTGAGGATTTGGCCGTAGAGGAGACCCAGCATCGAGACGGACAGGAAGAAGACGGTGAAGCCCACGACGATCTGCAAGGAGATCCCGACGATGAAGATGTTCATCTGGGGGACCGTGCGGGCGACGATGCCCAGGGCGATGCTGGTCAGCAGCAGGACCACCGTGGCCGGGGCGGCAAACTTCATGGCGATCACGAACATCTCGCGCGAGGTCCTCAGAAACAGGTTCCAGAGGTCCAAGTTCGGGGAGAACCCCATCAGGGAGATCCGGCCGAAGCTGTCCGCGATGGCGCGGAAGAAGAAGTGGTGCGCGTCCGTCGCCAGGATCATGAGGGCGGTGATGGCGCTCTGAAACTGGGCGAGCAGGGCGGTGTGCGCCTGGGTGGTGGGGTCCACCGCCGTCACGATTCCGAAGCCCATCTGGAAGCCGACGATCTCGGCCCCCAAGTCGATCGCCGCCACGAACAGGCGGGCGAGGAGCCCGATCGTGACGCCCAGCATCACCTCCCCGAGCGCCAAGCCGGCCAGCTCGTAGAGCGGGACCTCCTTCAGCAGCACGGTGGGCGCCGCCGCCGGGAAGAGCGCCAGGCTCACCGCCGCCGAGAAACCCACCTTCACGAAGGGGGGAACCACCGTCGACCCGAGCAGGGGAGCGGAGAAGAGGATCGAGCTCACCCGGACCAGGATCAGGACGAAGCGCTCGAAATCGACCGTCGTGATGGGGAGGAACTCCACGCCCGTCCTCCTAGCGCGCCAGGTTCGGAATGTTCTGCAAAAGGTTCGCCGTGTAATCCATCATCGTCTGGAGCATCCAGGGAAAGGCCAGCATCGTGACCAGGACCGTGATCAGGATCTTGGGAACGAACGTGAGGGTCATCTCCTGGATCTGGGTCACCGCCTGGAAGATGCCCACCACGATGCCGACGACGAGCCCGCTCAAAAGAAGGGGGCCCGAGAGCTTGAGCATCAACTCGATGGCGGCCTGCATCTGCGTCATGACGGTCTCCGGGCTCATCCGCTACTCCTCCCCATCAGGCGAAGCTCCGCATGAGCGAGCCCACGAGCAGGGCCCAGCCGTCGACCATCACGAAAAGCATCAGCTTGAACGGAAGCGAGACGAGGATCGGCGGCAGCATCATCATTCCCAGCGAGAGCAGGACGGATGCGATCACCATGTCGATGATGAGGAACGGGACGAAGAGCATGAAGCCGATCTGAAAGGCCGTCTTCAGCTCGCTGGTCAGAAAGGCCGGGATAAGCGTGGTCAGGGGGACGTCGTTCACCGTGGCGGGCCTCTCCCCGCCCGAGAGGCGGACGAAGAGGGCCAGATCCTTCTCGCGCGTCTGGCGCAGCATGAAGACGCGCAGCGGCACGGCCGCCCGCTGGAGGCCGGTCATGAAGTCGATCTGCTCGCTCAAGTAGGGCTGAAGCGCCTCCCGGTGGACGCGCGCCCCCACGGGGGCCATCGAGAAGAAGGTCATGAAGAGGGCCAGGCCGATCAGCACCTGGTTGGGAGGGGTCTGCTGCATGCCCAGCGCCTGCCGCATGAAGGCCAGGACGATGACGATGCGCGTGAAGGAAGTCATCATGACCAGGATGGAGGGCGCCAGCGTCAGGACCGTGAGCAGGGCCAGGATCTGGAGCCCCGTGGCCACCTGCGTCGGCGAGGAGGGCTGGGCGAACCCCAGCTGGAGCTGCGGAAGCACCAGCGGCGCCGCCTGCGCGAAGGCCGCCCGGGGAGGCCCCAAGAGGACCAGGGCGGAGAGGGCGGCGGGGAGGAGGAGCCGGTTCACGGCGCCAGCCCGCTCCCGGCCAGCTGGGGGGAGAGCCGCCCGAGGCGCTCGCGCAAGCGGGCGGCCGCCCTCCCCGATCCGGCGTTCCTCTCCTGCGCCCCATCGCCCGAGGCGGCGGGCGGCAGGGGGCGGCCCGGAGCGGGGGAAGCTGAGGCTTCCTTCGGCTCCTCAACCAACGGGGCCTTCGCGCCCGAGGCCAGGCCGCGGGCGTAGGCCAATATCGCCGGCCCCGCTCCCGCCGGCAGGGAGGGGGCCGCCTTCTCCGGGAGACTCTTCGGGGCCGCCTCCCGGCCCCCGGGGGCGGGACCTCCGGCTTCCCGCCCCTTGCCCGCCATGAGCTTCGCGAGGTGGTCCACGAAGGAGGCCTCCCCTCCGTTCCGCACCCGGGCCAGGGCGGCCGCGTCCTCGATCTTGGTCAGCATCGAGATGGTCTGCCCGCTGATGCCGATGACGAGGACCTCGCCCGCCACCTCCACCAGCGCGATGGACTGCTTGGGGGCGAGATAGGTCTTGTGGAGGGTTCGCACCAGCTTCCCGCCCGCCCCCAGGCGGGAGGCGGCGCCGGGCGCCAGCTTCTTGAGGAAGACCAGCCCGCCGAGGGCGAGGGCCAAGAGCGCGCCCAGGACGGCCGCCACCTGGAGGGCAACGCCCGAAAAGCTGACCACGCCGGTCCCGAGGTCCGAAGCGGAGGGGGAGAGGGCTGGAGCCCCGGGCGTCCCCGGGCCAAAGGCGGGCATCTCCTTGAAGGTGCCCTTTGGCGGGGCCGGGGCCGCCTCGGCCTCCCGGGAGGAGAGCACCCGGTTGAGGATGGCCTCCGGCGTCACGCCCGGCTCAGGCGCCGCCTGCTTGGGCGTCTCCCCCTTCCCGGCAACCCGGAGCGAGGGGAGGCGCCCCGCGCCGTCGAGCGGAGGGCGCGGCGCGGCGGGGCGCGCGGCGGTCTCGGCCGGTCTCGGCTCGCCGGCCCCGGGCGCCCTCTCAAGGGCGGGGAGGGTGAGGGTGAGTGCCTTGCCGCTCACCGAAAGATTCAGCTTTTGGGCGGCGCGGGCGAGGCTCTTCGGGCCCCTGACGGTGAGCCAGAGACCCTTGGGGCTCTCCTCGGCCTCCACCCGCTCGTAGCCGCCCTGCCCCACCTCGAAGTGGCGGAGCGCCTTTCCTCCGCGCGCGCGGGGGAGAAACAGCGAGAGCGCCTCGCCTCCCACCTTCGGCGAGGGAGCGGGCACATCCAACGCCTGGTCGAAGAGCGCGACGAGGCGGATTCGCTCATCGCCCGCGTAGACGAAGATTTTTTGAAGAACGGGCCCGCCGTCGGCCGCCTGCGCCCGCCCTCCCAGGAGGAGGAGGGCCCCCCCGAGGGCCACGCCCAACGCCGCGCGCCGGAGGAGCCCGCCTCCCGCCCCCATCCCGTACGCCCAATCCGCCAAAATCCCAACGCGCTGGATCATGGGAATCCCTCTCCGGGCCGAATGGCGCTCGATTTCCCCCGACCCCTCTGCCTCGGGGAAAAAGCTGAAGAGTTGGAAAGCAAGGGGCGTACCAGGAGAGCCGCCTCCCCCCCGGAAAGGGGGGTTTGCGGGACGCGGCGGGAAGAATTGCTAAAACCTATTGTTTTTCAAGGATAAGAGAAGCGCCTGCTCGCATCCCCCCTCCCCGGCCCGGAAGCCGCCCTTCCCAATGGGGAGGCGGAGGGGGGGGAGGATGGGTCCAAAAACGTGACTCTCGGGATTGGGCAAACGTCAGCGAATTGGCAGGAAGCGCCCCCCTGCGGACAGAGGGGGGATCTCGCACCGGAGGGGGGTCAGCCCCCTGAGGAGGACCCCTGAGGGGCTCGAGGCGCCCCGGCGGGGCCGCGGGCTTCAAGCGCGCGGCCGCCCAGGGCCTAGGCCAGCTGCTTGATCCGCTCGAGCGGGCTGATGACGTCGGTGATCCGGATGCCGAACTTGTCCTTCACCACGACCACCTCGCCGCGCGCGACGAGCTTCCCGTTCACCAGGACGTCGAGGGGCTCGCCCACCTGCTTGTTCAGCTCGATGACCGAACCCTGGCCGATCTGGAGAAGGTCGTTGATCAGCATCTTCGTCCGGCCGAGCTCCACCACGATCTGGAGGGGGAGATCCAAGATCAGATCGATGTTGACCGGGCCATCCTCTTCCGTGGCCGTGGCCAGCTCGCCCCCCCCCGAATCGCCCGTCCAGCCCGATTCGGCTTCCTCCTGGCCGCCCACCGTCGCCATGGCCGCGGCGCTCGGGTCGGCCTCTTGCTCCGGTTCTTTCTCGGTCTGCTCGTTCATGATGCTGCTCCAATCCGTATCGGGGGCGGAAAACCCGCGGCCGGGAAGACCCTGGCGCTCCCGGCGCGCGTGAAGGCGGCGTCCTCCCTACCTGTGGGAGCCGGTCTCCAGGGGGCTGATGATGTCCGTGAGCCGGATCCCGAACCTGTCGTTGATCACGACCACCTCCCCCCGGGCGACAAGCTGATCGTTGACGAAGATCTCCAGCGGCTCACCGACCAGCTTGTCCATCTCCATTATCTGATTCGGCGTCAGCCGAATCAGGTCCTTCACATAAATGCTGGAGCGGGCGAGCTCCACCGAAACCCGCATGGGAATGTCGCGGATGAAGTCAAGCTCGGGAGGAATCTGAGGCCGGGTGTCCTCAATCTCCTCATAGGAGCGGCCGCCTTCCCGTCCGGATTCGTCCCCCTCAAGGCGTCCAAGGTCTGCGTGCTCGTTCATTTCCATGCCCCTCCGCCCGGGCCGGCTAAGCGTTGGCGCTCGGCTGCACCAGGCTGGTCACCTCCAGGGCGGCCTGGCCCTTGATGGCGCCCGGCTTGCCCCGGAACTTGCACACTCCCTCGACCAAGATGTCGATTTCATCCGTCTCATCGGTCTCCAGAGGGATGATGTCGCCCGGGCGCAGCCGCATCAGATCGCCCGCCTTGATCGAGGTCTTTCCGAGGATGGAGACCAGGTCGACCTCCGAGTCCATGATGCGCTCCTGGAGGCGGGTCAGCCACGCCTGGTCGATCTCCAGGCGGTCGGACTGGAAGCCCGCGTGGAGCTTCGCCCGGATGGGCTCGACCATCGAGTAGGGGATGCAGAACGAGAGGTTCGCCTGCTGATCCTCGATCTCCATCTCGAAGGTGACGACGATCACCAGATCGCTCGGCGGGACGATCCCCGCGAACTGCGGGTTCACCTCCGAGCGCGAGTACTCGATGTTCAACTCGTGGACCGGCCGCCATGCCATTCGCAGCTCCTCGAGGAGCTTGACGACGATCCGCTTGACGATGTAGGTCTCGATGGGCGTGAAGTCTCTCCCCTCCACCTTCACCTGGGTGCGCGCCGTGCCCCCGAAGAGCACATCGATCAGGGCGAAGACGAGCTTCGTCTCCAGCACGAGCAGGGCGAAGCCCCGGAGGGGCTCCATCTTGTAGATGTGCAGGCTCGTCGGCACGGGGAGGGTCTTGAGGAACTCCCCGAACTTGATCATGTCCGTGCTCACCAGAGCGACATCCACCACCCGGCGGAGCATGGCGCTGATGGCGCTGCGGAAGAGCCGGCTGAAGCGCTGGTGGATGATTTCCAGGGTGGGCATCCGCCCGCGGATGATCCGCTCCTGGCTCGTCAGGTCGTAGGGGACGACCCCCTCGCCAGCTTCCCCTTCATCCCCCCTCTGGGTCTCGATCTCGCCTTCGGTGACACCTTGAAGCAGGGCGTCTACTTCTTCCTGGGAGAGAATCTGGTTCATCGCTCAGCTCCTGGCCTTGCCTGGGCGCGGGCCCGGGGCGCCTCTATTGGACGACGAACTCCGTGAAAAACGAATTCTTCACCTTGCCGCCCTTCAGAATGGAATTCAGCCGGGCGGTCAACTCCTCGCGCAGGACGGTCTTTCCCGCCACGCCTTGAACCTGCTGAAACGTCTTGCTGCTCAAGGCCAAGATGATCTGGTCGCGAATCTCGGGCAGGCGCGTCTTCAGCTCCTGCTCGGTCTCCTTCTTGTCGAGCTCCAGCTCAAGCGTCACCTTAAGATACCGCCTTCCCCCGGGGTCGGCCAGGTTCACGACGAACGAGGTCAGGGGGACGATCGGCCCGGCCATGGCGGCGGGATTGGGGCCCTTCGCCTGGTCCTTCGCCGCCGGAGGGGGCCCGCTCAAGAGAAACCACCAGGCGCCGAAGCCGCCACCACCGAGGACAACCACCGCGGCGGCCGCGATGATGATCCACTTCATCGCCCCGCCCTTTTTGGGCTGCTCCTCTTGCTGCTGGCTTTCTTCTTCTTTCTCTTCCGGCTTAGGCGCCTTCGCCATGACGGCCCTCAGGGTTTTGCTGTTTGTTCGTCCTTCGCCAAAATCACCTCGACCCGGCGATTCCTCTCCCGGGCCCTCGGTTCATCCCCGGTCGCCGAAGGGCGGGTATCCCCGTAGCCGATCGCAACGAGCCGACTGGGGCGGATCTTACCCTCTTGGATCAAATACTTCAATACATTAACGGCCCGCGCCGCCGACAAATCCCACGGATCCCGCTGGCGGGGGTCAATGGGCGCCTCCCCTTTCTCCGCGTGCCCCTCCACCCAGATCCGCTCCTTGCCCTCCCTGAGCACCCGGGCGATGGCGTTGAGGACCGGGAGGGCGCCCACGTTGATGGTGGAGCTGCCCCGCAGGTAGAGAAAAGAGCCGCTGAAGGTGATGATCTGCCCCCGCGGCTCCGCCCTCACGTTCACCTCCCCCGCCGCGTCCACCCGAACATCCTCCGGGGAGATCCCTCCCCCCTCCCCGGGGGTAAAAATCCTTTGGATGACATCAGCAATTTCCATGCCTCTTTGAACTTGCTGGGTCGCCCCCTCCGCCGAGGGGCTGGGCGGGCCGGTGGTGAGAGTCTCCCCCCCCGGAAGGATGGAGACCCTCCCCGTAAAATGGGAAAA
>CAYMWZ010000078.1:0-11563 GCA_964394385.1 uncultured Nitrospinaceae bacterium
GCATCCGGAGAGAATGAGCAGGGCGAGAAGCCCGGCTCGGAACGCGGCGCCCGGTTTGCGAGAAACGGCTTCTCCGCCTGCCGAAGGAGAGGGGGCGCCGTCATGAATCGTTACAGATACTCCCATCCCTTTCCTCGATGGCCGAAGTCAAACGCGGAGGGGTGAAGGACCTCCGCCAGGATTTCGAGGGACTCCGCAATCCGGGGCCCCGGGCGATTGAAGTATTGATTGCCGTCGGTCAGAACCACCCGGCCATCGCGGACCGCGCGGAGGCCCTTCCAGCCGGGCTTGGCCACCAGCGCCCCCATTTCTTGACGCGTGCGCGCCAGATCGAAGCCGCATGGCAGGACCGCGATGACCTCCGGGTCTTTCGCTTGAAGATCTTCCCATTCCATCCAAGGCGAGTGCGCCCCGGCCTCCCCGAAGAGGTTCTCTCCTCCCGCCATCTCGACGAGCTCGGGCATCCAGTTTCCGGCGGCCATGAGGGGGTCGATCCACTCGACGCAGGCGACGGTGGGCCGGCGAGGCGCGGACCGCGCCTTCTGGGAGATGGCCGCCATGCGCTGCTTCAAAGAACCGACCAGGGCGGCGCCCCGCCCGGGCACGTCCAGGGCCTGAGCGACTTGGGCGATGCTCGTCCAGACGTCCGCCAGGGCGTTCGGCTCGAGAGAGACGATCCGGACGGGGGAATCGATCCATTCGCAGACGGCCTGCTCCACGTCCCTCAGGCTGACGGCGCACACCTCGCAGTGGGACTGGGTGACGATCACGTCTGGCGCGAGCACCTTGAGCATCTCGGCGTCGACGCGGTAGACCGAGAGCGCCTCCCGGAGGATGGCCTTGACGCGCTGGTCGACCTCGAGGCTGGTGCCCTCGGGGTTGAACTTGGGCTCGGTGCACTTCGGGAGGCGGAGGACCGACTCCGGATAATCGCACTCGTGCGACCGGCCCACCAGGTGATTCTCGAAGCCCAAGGCGCATACGATCTCCGTGGCGCTCGCGATGAGAGAAATGATCCTCTGCCCCGCCATATCTCCTTCCATCCTGTCGAGGTTGCCCCTCGGGAGTGCTCAGAAGGACAACCGGAAACCCGCGAACCACTCAATGCCCGGCGCGTTGAAGCCGAACACTTCGTCGTAATCCTTGTCCAGCAGGTTGTTCACCTTGATTTCCACCGAGAGCCTCTTCACCGGTGAAGGGGATGCGCCCCGGAAGATGGACTTGTGGTCCTTCACGAGGTCGTAGCTGGCCGCGAGGTCGACCTTCGCGTAGCCGGGGTTGTTCACCCGCGGGAAGGTAAAGTCTCCGCTGAGCAGGGGCCGGAAGTCGCGGTCGAGCCGCTGGCTGACCTGGTTCACCCGCAGGGTGACGCGGAAGCGGTCCGGGTGATAGGTGATCGAGCCGCTCGACCACCAATTCGGGCGCCGGAGCAGCTCCTCCCCCTGCCGGAAGTCGCCCCCGCCCAGCCCCTTTCTGTCGTCGACGACGACGGTGTCGAGCGTGTTGAAATTGGCGTGCACGGTGAAATCGTGGAAATCGATGAGAGCAAGCGAGAACTCGGCGCCCTTCAGGCGGACCTTCGAGATGTTCTCGAAGTTGAAGCCGTTGGGAAACGGCGTGAAGCTGAAGGCGATGAGGTCCTTCAGTTCGTTTTCGTAGTAGGTCGCGCTCAGCTTGAGCTTCCGGCCGAGGAAGCTCTGGTCGACCCCCGCCTCCCAGCTCTCCTGCGCCTCGCTCTTGAGGTTTGGGTTTCCCCGGAGAGTGAAGAACCCGCCCGTTGAGAGGAAGAACAGGTCGTTGAACGAGGGGCGCTTGGTTCCCGTTCCGTAGGCGCCGCGGATGCGGGTGAGCGTCCTGGGATGTTCGTAGGAGGCGGAGATCTTGCCCGTCACGTCGTCCTTGCCCACATCGAAGTCGTCCACCCGAACGCCGCCCGTCAATGTAAGTCCTTCCGCAAAGATGAATTGCTGCTGGGCGTAGAGCGACCGCGCGAGGCGCTCGTGGTTGACGGTGTCGCTCGTGGTGCCGCGGGTTTTCTGGAAGAAGCGCTCCTCCTCCCACTCGAAACCCAGCGTGGTGACGGCGGTTTCGAGGCCGCGAAGCCCCATCTGTCCTCCCGAGGAGCGCAGGTTCACCTGGTTGTCAACGTGGTAGCGCGTCTGAGTGGTTTCGTTGTCGAAGGGACTGAAGAAGGCCCGGGTGACGTCCAGGGCGTCGGCCTTGTCCTCGAATAGCGTCCGTCGCTCGTAGAAGGAGACCCGGGGGACGTATTCGAGCCAGCGCGCGGGCCGGAGCTCAAGCCTGAGGCCGGCGAGCTGGTCGAGGTTTCGCTGGAAGGCGTTCAGCTCGCGGTCGGTGAGGGGTGCGGCGAGGCGCAGGTCGGTGTTTGTCGCGCCGTCGCTCGATGTGCTGTCGAACCGATTCTGGTTCACAAAAAGCAGGAGGCGGAGCTTGGCCTCCTCGGTCAGGTAGTAATCGAAGGCCGCCGTTCCCACCGTCCGGTAGTATCCATCGTTTCTGAACCGGCCATTCGTGTCGACCCGGCTGAAGGTGCCTAGGTAACCGGCCTTCTCGGTTCCACCCTTGAGCTTCAAGGTCTCCTCCCAGGTGTCGTTGCTCCCGTGGCGCACCTGGGAATCGAAGGTTTGCCTCTCTCCCGGCCGTCCCACATCCATCAGCAGGTTGACCACGCCCGCCGCCGCGTCCGAGCCGTAGAGGGTGCTCTGGGGTCCGCGCAGCACCTCGGCACTTCGGATCCACTCGGGCGAGAGATGGGCGAAGTCGAAGGCGTCGCCGTCGGGAAAGGAGAACTTGAAGCCGTCGATGAGCACGCTCACAAAGTTATTCTCGCTGCCTCGGATACGGAGGCTCGTGGTGCCACCCCGGCTCCCCGATTGAACAAGCGTTGCGCCGACCGCATCGCGCAGGACCTCGTTGAAGTCTCCCGGAAGAAGGCTTTCGATCCGCTCTTTCGTGAAAACTTCGACCGAATCGGCGACCGTGCTGATGCGCCGCGGGGTCCGGGTGGCCGTCACCGTCACGGGGTCCAGCACGAGCTCCGCGGGCTCTGGAGCGGGCTGGCTGCGCGCAGGCACGGCGTAGAGGAGGATGAGGAGGGAAACCGTGCCGGCCAGAGCCTGGACCCACGCGTTCCGACTGCACACGTCTTTCGGGTAGGGAGAATTTCCTCGGCGCATTTTGAACCTCCGGGCGTCCCGAGACGCCGCTTGGGGGCCCGTTCAAGAAGTGCAGGCATATCGCCTCCCTCTCTCGCAGGGCCTCGTGGAGATTCCGGCAGGTCGGTCTTCTGGCTCGCGCCGATGGCCGGCCCCGCCCCTTCCCAGGCCCGTGGCCCAGTGGGGATTGCTGCGGAGGCCGCGTCGCTCACAGCTGCTGGGCAGCCCCGGATTCGCACCGGGTTCCCGAGCACCTGCCGGAAATACAGAGGCGGAACCGTTCCGCCTCCTCACGGGCACATTCGATGTCCAGGGGAAGGGGGGGCAGGCTTTCCGAGCGGGGTGGATTCAGCTCTTGGCCGTGGCTTCCTCTCTCGCCGCTGGGGCGAGGGGAAGGCAGATCGCGGCCCCAGGCCGATCGGGGGAGGCAAAGCCGCACTTCCCTTTCCTCGAGGACGTGACGGTGAAACGTGCAACGTAGGGTGCGGTCGGTCTCCTGGCTTCCGGATCGGCCTACTCGCGGCGGCCTTCCCAGCGCCTCGGCGCTCGTGGCCTCTCTCGCCGCTTTCGTCCCCGGTCACAGTGGCGGGTCCGCGCCGGACTTGCACCGGCTTCCCATCCTTCCCGCAGAGGAAGGCACCCGCACCCGATTTAGGGAAAACACTACCTCACGCCGTCCCTCCTGGCAATAGCGGGGGTTTCTCCTGCCGTGCTTTTCCTGCGTTTCCAAAGGGGTCCGCCCCTTTCCAGGGTGGGGGAAGGTGAGGGTCCCGGCTGGCGGCGTTTTCGGAGAAATTTGGTATTCTCCCCTTGATGGCTCTTTGCCTGGTGGATGGTGGTGTGGCCCGGGGGTCGGCAGATGCCCGGCGGGCGGCGCCGTGCAGGAAGGGGAGGAGAAGCCGTGCCTTATACATTTCAAGAGTTCTGCAGGGATTGCCGCAAGAGTCTGTTGGAGGATTCTGGGCCAGCTGGCCGCGAGAGGGTTCGCCTTCATCTGGAGAAGTTGCTCGCTCGCCCGGGATTCATCGAGGAGCGCCTTGGCCCCAATCCACCGGCGGGAAGACATATCATTCACCACGACCCTGAGACGGACATGTACGTTCTGGCCCACATCTATGAGACGGGGGGAGAAAGCTCGCCCCACGATCACGGCCCGCACTGGGTCATCTATGGAAACGCGACGGGCTACACGGACATGACCGAGTGGCGCCGGCTCGACGACGGAAAGCGAGAGGGATACGCCGAGCTGGAATCCCAGAAGCCCTACCGAGTCGAATCCGGGATGGCCGTCGTGTTCGACGTCGGGAAGATTCATTCGATCCGCTATCCGGACGGCACGCGGTTCGTCCGGGTGACCGGAGGGGACGTGGAGAGCGGAAAGAATCTGCGCTTCGACGTGAAGAGCAAGAAGGTCATGGTGCAGGACCGCGCCAAGGAGAACCGCATCGCCTCGCGCCCAACGGGCTGATCCTCGGCCCGCTTCGGCTAGCTGTTCCTCCAGGAGAGCCCCACAAAGTCCCACCACATCAGGTTGAACGTCATCGTTACGAGGAAGGCCACCGCGGTCATGAAGAGGCCGAAGCGGAAGATCTCGGCCGCCGTCAGGTGCCCCCGCTCATACACTGCCAGTGCGCTCGCGCTTTGGGCTGGGTAGAAGAGAACCGCGTCTCCGATGATCATCACCGCAAGGCCGCACGCCACTGGATTGAGGCCGGCCGCCCGGCCGATCTCCATGCCGATGGGGATGGCAATGGCCAAGAAGCCGGTGATGCTCGGAACGAGCAACCGGATGGGGATGCACGCCAGGAGAATGGCGCCCAAGAGAAAATAGGGCCGGGAGGCAACCGCCGGCGCCATCTGGATCAGCCCTTGGGCGAGCCATTTCGCCGCGCCGGTTTCGCTGATCGCGTGCCCGAGCGAGAGCGATGAGGCGAGGATGAAGAAGTTGGCCCACGGAAAGCGGCTCTCGAATTCTCTCCAGCTCAAGACGCCGATTCGGGGACTGAGGAGCAGCGTCCAGGCCAGCAGGGCGGGCACGGCGGGGCTGAGGTGGTGGAGCGCGTCGGTGAGCCAGAGGGCCGAGGCAGCGAGGACGATGGCCGCAGTCCGGACCTCTGGGTTCTGCAAGGGGGGGTTCTCATCGGCCGGCCTCAGGAGGCTCCCCTCCCCTCCGCGCGTGTACCAGATGTAGATGCTCCATGCGCCGATGGCGAGCGTCACGTAGTAGGGCACGGCGAGCATCGCGAACCAACGGCCCCAGCCGATGCCGCCGATGAGGCCGGCAGCCACGATGGGGGTCATGCCTCCCGTCAAGAGGGCGGTCGATGCGAGCCGGTTGAGCGAGCCGAGGCCCATCATGACCGCGCGCGCGATGGGGGCCCCCTTCGCCACGCCGCCGAGGGAAAACGCCCGGTCATACACGTGGACCAAAATGGCCGAGCGGGTGACCGCAGAGGGGAGAAGGAAGGTGATGAGGGGGAAGGAGATGATCATTTGCCAATAAAGCGGCCGAGGCTCCCCCCGCGCCCCCCGGAGGAAGAAGCGGGCGATCCGCTCGGCAAGCCCCACTTTTTCGACGGCCATGGCGAGTGTCAGTACGCCGATGAAGAAGTAAGCCACGGGGTTGGAGAATCCTGAGAGGGCGCCCGCCAAAGAAGGGGAGGCCCCCGAGAGGCCGAGGATCAGAACGACCAAAACGGCTGTTATGCCCGCGGGGAGAATTTCGCTCGTCCAAAGGACGACGGCGGCCGCGGCCACCCAGATAGCCCGGTAGGCGGGGACGGTGAGGTTCCCCGGCGGGGGGAGAGAGGCGAGGGCGAGAATCATCAGGAGGAGAGCGGAGGCGAGCCAGCCGGAGAGGGTTCCTCGCGCCGTCGCCCTGTGCCCGGCCATCGAAGCCTCGATGCGGCGGATGGGTGCCTCTCAGCGCACCGGCGCGGCGGTGCGCCGGCCGCTCTCAGACGGGCGCTCGCCGCTTGCAGGGATGCACAACCGCCGCCGGCTATTTTCGCTCGGCGAGTTCAATGCTGATGTTGTCCGGGCCCTTGATGAAGGCGATCTTGACCCCAGGGCGGATCTCCCAAGGCTCGCAGATGAACTCGGCGCCTTTGGCGCGCAGGTCGGCCGAGGCCGAATCCATGTCGTCCACGAGGAGCCCAAAGTGATCCAGGCCGTAGCGGGGCTCCGAGCTCGTCCGGACGGGATTTTCATTCTTGGCGCGGCCTGAGACCAGAAAGCGCATGCCGTTCAGATCCATGTTGAAGGAGGGCGCGCCCCCCAGCTCGCGCTCTTCAACGACCTTGGCCCCGAACATGTTCTCCCAAAACTTCCGCGCAGCGTGAGGATCTTCGCTGCGGAAATGCATGTGGTCATACCGGTATCTGGGCATCGGATCTCTCCCGTTAAGAGGAAGCCGCAGGTGATAGCGGACCGGGTGGGTCCGCTACGATGTTCTTTTCAGGGCGCCCCGATTGTAGGTGCCGCTGCCCGTTCGGGCAAGCGAGAGAAGGGGCGGGGCGCCACCGCCCGGGTTTCAGCGTGGCTCTGTCCGGGGGACATTTCGGTGCCAAGGCGACGGCGGAGAACCGAAGAAGGAGGGGACCCCCTCCTCGATTGGGAGCTCCGATTCATCCCCTTGGGAGCGTGGCCCTGCAACTGGCGCGGGTGGCGGAACGCCGGCGGGGCCCTCCCCGCTTATCCTGGCCCGCCGGTGTCTTTTTCGAGAAGTATCTGGGCTTCGGCCATTTCCTGGAACCGTTGGCAAGTTGCCCTGAAATCCTTCTCCAGCCTGGCGAACAGCTGCTGGATCTGCATCGGCGTCAGGATGTCGGTGAGTTCGGCGAAGACGACCTCCCAGGTCTGATTTCCCCGCTTTCCCCGCTCGAGTTCCTTTTTCTTCTTGGTCAACTCTTCGTAGACTTCGCCCTCGTGCTCGAGCAGGTCGCGAAGGACGGGCTCGTAGTTCGGATCGCTGGAGTGGAGGTAGCGCATGATGTAGGGCTTAAATTTTCTGACTTTATTTATCCTTTCCATGGGCCTTCCTCCGTCCAGGCACCCCAGCGGGATAATTCGCAATCTTCATGTTTATTATACCATCCTAAGGGGGTCCGGTCGATACGATTTCCCCGGCGGATGTGGCATGATGCGGAGAGATTTTTCCGCCTGGGGCCGCGTCCCTTGGGGCCTGGGACGGAAGGGAGAGGTGGGCGGCATGGAAGACGTTCGGGTTGAGCGGATGGCCGAGACCATCGTCCGCTACTCGGCCCGGGTGAGCCGTGGGGATTTGGTCTGCATCCGCGGGGGAGCAGCCGCCGCCCCGTTGATCCGGGCGCTCTACCGCGAGTGCCTCGGACGGGGAGCGTTTCCTTATACTCAGGTTGGGCTGCCTGGGATGGATGAGATCTTTTATCGGCACGCCAGCCGGGAGCAGCTCTCTTACATCTCTCCCATGGCCCGGTTCGAGATCCAACGGGTGGACGTTCTCATCAGCATCCTCTCTGAGACGAACACGAGGCGCCTTTCCGGCATCGCGCCTCAAAAGCAGGCCCTCGCCTCAAAGGCCCGCCAGCCCATCATGCGAACCTTCATGCGGCGGGCGGCCCAATATGAAAAAACGCGGGGGAAGGGTCTCCGCTGGACGCTCACCCTCTTCCCCACCGAGGCCTACGCCCAGGATGGAGAGATGTCGCTCGCCGAGTACGAGGCGTTCGTCTTTGCCGCCTGCTTCGCTGACAAACCGGGGGGCGTTCGGCGCTGGAAACGCGTCGAGGCTCGCCAGGGGGAAATTGTGCGCTATTTGAAGGGGCGCAAAATCATCGAACTCCAAGGGCCGGGCACGGATCTGCGCGTCGGGATTGCCGGGCGGTCCTTCATCAACTGCTCTGGCCACCACAATTTTCCCGACGGGGAGGTTTTCACGGGTCCCCAGGAGAGCCGGGTGGACGGGAAGATCCGGTACTCGTTCCCCGCCTGCTTGGCGGGCCGCGAAGTGGAGGGCGTCGAGCTCACGTTCGAGAGTGGGCGGGTGGTGCAGGCGACGGCCGAGAAGAATGAGCCCTTCCTCCGCAAAATGATCGGGATGGACGCCGGGGCGAGCCGGGCGGGGGAGTTCGCGTTCGGGCTCAACTATGGGATTCAGCGCTTCACGAAGAACACCCTCTTCGATGAGAAGATCGGGGGGACGGTCCACATCGCGCTTGGGAAGGGCTACCCGGAGAGTGGCTCCCGGAACGATTCGGCCCTCCACTGGGACATGGTGTGCGACCTGCGCCGCGGCGGGGAGATCAGGGTGGACGGCAGGCCGTTTTTGAAAAACGGAAAAATTCAGATTTAGTCCCCCGAGAAGGCGGAGAACCCGCCGGATGAAGGAACGCCGAAGAGAGGCGGCCGGCCATGGCGAGTGATTTCCTAGCGTTTCGGAAGAGACTCTGGACAATCGTCGGCGTGTGCTTTTTGGCGGGCGCCTCGGCGGAGTTGCTCTGGGAGGTTTGGACCGCTCAGCGGGAGGCGGATGCGCTGGGGAGGATTCTCTCGCGCGAGATGGCCGCGGCCCCCGACCAGAATCCGGAAGGCCAGGAGCGCTTCGAGAAGATACTCGCTCGCTACCGGGAGAATATGGCGTTGAAGCGGGCGGCTCTTTTCGACAACGAGGGGCGCAAGCTGGCCGAATTTCCCCGGGAGGCTCATGAGGGGAGCGGCATCCACGGGGTCTTGCTTTCGGCCCGGGCGGGCCTGCGGGATGCCGCCACGGGGCAGGAGAACTCGCATCTTGTCCTGTGGAAGGACATGACCGCGGGGGTGGCCCGATCGGCCCTTTTGGGGCTGGTGGCGGGGCTTGCGGGGGCTTTGCTCTTCTGGGCCTTTGGGAGGCGCCGCGAGGGAGAGCAGGGCGCGGAGGGGACTCCCGCCTCCGGCTGAAGATCGGGCACAGCGCCGGATGGCCCCGTCCGGGCCGGCGGTGGTATTCTTCGCCGCGCCTCTCACCCGGGGCGGGTAGCTCAGTTGGTAGAGCGGTGCCCTTACAAGGCACAGGTCGGAGGTTCGATCCCTCTCCCGCCCACCAGAAATTCCCCCGGCTGGCGTGGGCGCTCACTTCGCTTCTCCTCTCTGGCGCCGAAATCGTGCGCGTTGAGCCTCGCTGACGGCCCCTTCGCAATTGTCGAAGGGGCTTCTGAAAACCTCCAAAACCCTTGGCCCGGGTGACCCGCACATTTGGACGGTCTCCCGCTCAGGATTGGCCTGGGCATCCAGCTTTGAGGAGATGGAGGCATTGACTCGCCCCTCCGTCGACCCCATCATCGCCGAGGTCATCGCGCACCGCCTCCGCGCCGCCAGCGAGGAGATGATGGCCACCCTCGTCAAGACGGCCTACTCGCCCAACATTAAGGAGCGGCGGGACTGCTCGACCGGCGTCTTCGACGCCCGGGGGAGGCTCCTCGCCCTCACCGCCATCGCCCCCATCCACTTGAGCTCCCTGCTGGGGATGGTGGAGAACCTCACCCGGCGCTTTCCCCTCGAAAACCTCAAGCCCGGCGACGCCTTCCTGACCAACGACCCCTACAGCGGGGGAGGGTCCCACCTGCCGGATCTCACGCTGACGTCCCCGGCGTTTGCCGATGGCGAGGTGGCCGCCTTCGTCTCCAACATCGCGCACCACTCCGACGTGGGCGGAAGGGTGGCGGGGAGCGAGAGCGCCGACTGCACCAGCATCTTCCAAGAGGGGCTGCGCATCCCCCCGGTTCGGATCTTCCAAGGGGGCGTCTTGCAGAGGGACATCCGCGACATCGTCCTCGCCAACTCGCGCACCCCCCGGGAGCGGGAGGGAGACCTCAACGCCCAGTTCGCCACCAACGCCACGGGAGTGCGCCGGGTGGAGGAGGTCTTCGCGCGGTTCGGCCGCTCCACGGTTCTCGCGGGGATCGAGGCGATGCTGGACGCCTCAGAGGCCCGAACGCGTGCCGGCATCGCGGAGCTCCCGGACGGCACCTACGAGCACGAGGACTTTTTGGACAACGACGGCATCGAGGATCGCCTCGTCCGCCTGAGGGTGGCGATCCGCGTGGCGGGGAACCGCCTCGCCTTCGACTTCGCCGGGACCGACCCTCAGGTCCCCGGCGGCCGCAACATGCCTTGGGTCGCCACCCTGGCGGCGGTCTACTACGCCGTGAAAGCCGTCGTGGACCCCGACCTTCCGCCGAACGCGGGCTACTTCCGCGCGGTGGAGGCGAGCGCCCCGCCCGGCAGCGTGCTCAACTGCCTGCCCCCCGCTGCGGTGGGCGACCGGGTGACGTGCGGAAACATCCTCGGGGACGTCATCATGGGCGCCTTCGCCAAGGCTGTCCCCGATCGGGTGATGGCGGGCTGCGGCCCGCATCACGGCCTGATCTTCAGCGGGGTGGACCCCCGCCGGGGGGAGTTTTTCGTGGACTACGAAACCTATGCCGGAGCGACGGGCGGGTTCCCGGACCAGGACGGCAAGGACGCCGTCCGGGTGCACGTCTCCGGGGCGGCCAACCTCCCCGTCGAGGCGGTGGAGCACGAGTTCCCCCTCACCGTCTCCCGCTACGAGCTCATCCCCGACTCCGGCGGGGCAGGGCGCTTCCGGGGCGGGCTGGGCACCCGGCGGGACGTCGTCGTCTGGGCCGAGGAGGCACGGGTCGCCGGGCGGGGGCTGCGGCAGCTGCGGGGGGCGCCCGGTCTCTTCGGGGGACGGGCCGGGGCCACGGGCCGCTTCGTCCTCCACCCGGGCGAGGATGAGGAGAGGGCCTTGCCCTCCAGCTTCTCGGACCTCCCCGTCGAGGCCGGCTCCACCATCCGCGTGGAGACGCCCGGGGGGGCGGGGTACGGGGATCCCCTGGAGCGGGAGCCCGCGCGGGTGGCGGCCGACGCGGCGGCGGGGAAGGTGACCCCGCGGGCCGCGGAGCGGGACTACGGGGTGGTCCTCCGCGGAGGCCGCCTCGACGAGGAGGGGACGAGAAGCCTCCGGGAGCGCCTGCGGAGCCGGAGCTGGACCCGCTCGGCCTGCACTACGACGAGACCCGACAGCGGTTGTTCGGGTCGTGCGGGCTGATCCGCGCTGACGGAACGCCGAAGCAAGCATGGAGCACGGTCGGGATCTGGATGAGCGCCCTGCGGGTGCAGCACTGATGGGCCGGCTCGTGCTCTCCGGTTGCTCCGCACCGGCCCTTGCCTGCGCGCTCTGGGCGGCCGCCGCCTGTGGCACGGCCCCGGCGGCGGAGGCGGGCGGCGGGCCGCCCGACGCGAGCAGTGCCGACACGACGGAGCCCGGCGGGGACGCGAGCGCGTCCGACACGGCCACGGACCCTGGCGGCGGCGCGAGCGGCGACGGCGAGCCGGCCGGTGACTCGCCGGTCGATCCCGCCGACGCG
>CAYMWZ010000079.1:0-11118 GCA_964394385.1 uncultured Nitrospinaceae bacterium
GGGGTTTTCCTACCTCAACGACTTTCCCGAGCTGGAATACCTGCGCAACTACCGCCCGAGCACCATCACCCGGATCTACGCCCGCGACCAGCAGCTCATCGCCGAGCTCTACCAGGAGCGGAGGCAGCCCATCCCCCTCTCGCGCGTGCCGGCGGCCATGCGCCAGGCGTTCTTGGCGATCGAGGACAACCGCTTCTACGAACACCCGGGCGTCAGCTACCGCGACGTTTTCCGGGCCTTCGTCCGGAACCTGATCGAGGGGCGCCTCGTCCAGGGCGGGAGCACCATCACCCAGCAGCTCGCCAAGGTCCTCTTCCTCACCCCGGAGCGGACCTTCGAGCGCAAAATCCGCGAGGCGCTCCTCGCCGTCGAGATCGAGCGCCGCTTCACCAAGGATGAGATCCTCGAGTTCTACCTCAACCAAATCTACCTCGGCAGCGGCGCCTTCGGGGTGGAGGCCGCCGCCCGGATCTACTTCGACAAGCACGTGGGGCAGCTCACCCTGGCCGAGGTGGCCACCGTCGCGGGGCTGCCCAAGGCCCCCGCGCGCTTCAACCCGCGGCTGCACCCGGATAACTCCCTCCAGCGCAGGCGGCTCGTCCTCCGGAGGATGCGGGAGCTTGGCTACATCACCCCCAGCCAAGAGAAGAGTGCCGCCGAGGAACCGCTGCGGCTCGCGCCCCCCCTCGCCAACATCAACCACGAGGCCGCCTACTTCGTGGAGCACCTGCGCCAGAGGCTCGAGCGCCGCTACGGCCCGGCCCTCTACCGCAGCGGGCTCGAGGTCTACACCTCCCTCGACCTGAACCTCCAGCGCATCGCCCACGAAAGCCTCCTCCAGGGGGTGGAGCGGATGAACAGCCTCCGCGGCTTCGCCTCCCCCGGCGATAGCCTGCCGCGCCCCCCCCGCCTGGGGGACGGCTTCCAGTTTCGGGTCGCGGAGGTCAAGGAGAGCCTCGTCCGGGGGGTGATCGGAGGCTATGAGGCCGAGATGCCCCTGCCCCAGGAGGTGGACCCGCGCCTCATGCGCGAGGGGGACCATGTGCTGGGGCGGGTGGTCCAGGTGGACCGTCTCCGCAAGAGGATGACGCTCGAGTGGCAAGAGAGCGTCCAGGGCGCCGTCGTCGCCTTCGATCCGACCACCGGAGCCGTGCGCGCCATGGTCGGGGGCACCCACTTCCGCCGCTTCCAGTTCAACCGGGCCATCCAGGCCCGCCGGCAACCGGGCTCGGCCTTCAAGCCCATCATCATGGCGGCCGCCCTGGCGGCGGGCTACACCCCCGCCCACATCCTGATGGACTCCCCCTTCGTGCGCCGCATGCCGGGAACCCCCAAGGACTGGAAGCCGCGCAACTACACGGACCGCTTCTACGGCCCGGTCACCCTGCGCAAGGCCCTCACCTCCTCCCTCAATCTGGCGACCGTCAAGCTGCTCGACCAGATCGGGCCCCAACAGGCCATCGACTTCGCCCGGCGCCTGGGAATCCGCTCCGAGATGGAGCCCTTCCTCTCCCTCGCCCTGGGCTCCTTCGAGGTGACTCCCCTGGAGTTCACCGCCGCCTTCATCCCCTTCGCCACGGGGGGCATCTATGCCCGGCCCTACGACCTCCTCAAGGTGACCGACGGGAGCCGCCGCACCCTGGAGGAGAACGTCCCCGCCATCCACCGCGCCATCCCCCCCGAGACGGCCTATCAGATGAAGCTCCTCCTGCGCGGGGTGGTAGAGGAGGGGACCGGGCAGGCGGCAAACAGCCTGCCAGCCTTCGTGGCGGGCAAGACGGGGACGACGAACGACTACCGCGACGCCTGGTTTCTGGGCTTCTCGAACGACCTCGTCCTGGGCGTGTGGGTGGGGCGGGACGACAACAAGGACATGGGCTTCCGCGCCGCGGGCGCCTCGGCGGCGCTGCCCATCTGGATCGACATCATGAAAAGCTGGCTCAACGGGAGGAAGTTCGACGCCTCCCCGCCCCCGCCCCCGCCGGGGGTCACCCTGGTGCGCATCGACGCCCAGACGGGCTTCCTCCCCTCGCGGTGGTGCGAGGGAAAAACCATGACCGAGGCGTTCGTCGCGGGAACCGAGCCGACCGACGGCTGCCCTCCGAAGGGATTCCTGCCCCGCTTCCTCCAGGGAAGCTGACCTCCCGCGGCGCGCGCGGCGCGCCCCCTTCAGACACCCCGCTCCCCGAAGAGCGCGGCGATGAAAGCGTCGGGGTCGAAGTCGAGCAAATCCTCCGCTCCCTCCCCCACTCCGACGTAGCGCACCGGGATGCCGCTCTCGTGAGCGGCCCCCACCACCACGCCCCCCTTCGCGCTCCCGTCGAGCTTGGTGAGGACGAGGCCGGTCACCCCGAGGGCGGCGCCGAACTCGCGCACCTGGGCCAGGGCGTTCTGGCCGGTGGTGGCGTCGAGCGCGAGGAGCACCTCGTGGGGCGCGCCCGGCACCAGCCGCCCGGCCACCCGGCGGACCTTCTTGAGCTCCTCCATCAGGTTCTTCTTCGTGTGGAGCCGCCCCGCCGTGTCGGCGAGGAGAACCTCCGCCCCGCGCGCCCGGGCCGCCTGGATGGCGTCAAAAACCACGGCGGAGGGATCGGCGCCCTCCTGGAGGCGCACCAGGGAGCAGCCGGCCCGCTCGGCCCAGACGGCGATCTGCTCCCCCGCCCCCGCGCGGAAGGTGTCGGCGGCGGCGAGCATCACCCGCCTTCCCTCGCGGGCGTAGCGGGCCGCCAGCTTCCCGGCGGTGGTGGTCTTCCCCGCCCCGTTCACCCCCACGAGGAGGATGACGCGCGGCTCCCCGGGGGGCGGATCGGCGGGGCGGGAGGGAGGCGGAACCGCCGGATGCTCCAGCATCGCGCGCAGCAGAACCCGCACCCGATGGGCAGGCCGGCCCTCTCCTCCCTCCCCCTTCCGGAGCCTCTCGAGGATCCCCTCGACCGTGAAGGGCCCCAGGTCTGCCGCGTAGAGGACCTCCTCCAGCTCCTCGGCCACCCCGGCGTCGAGCCCGCCGCGCCCGGCCAGGACGCGCTCGAGCCTCCCCACGAGGCTCTCGCGCGTCTTGGCGAGGCCCGAGCGCAGCCGCTCGAACCAGCCCCTCCGCTCTCCCTCGGGGAGGGGCGCGGGGGACTCCTCGTTCCCCTTTCCAAAACCGAGGACCAACGCCGGAGTCTCCCCCAAAAAATCCCGCCCCGGGCGGGGGCCGCCTGGGGCGGGGAGAGGAGCGCGGTTGAGAGGGCGCCGGGCCCTAGGGGTCCTGGCGCGCGGAAGCCGCCTCGGAGGCGGGCGTCGGGGCCCCGTTCCCCCCCTCCCTCCGGTCCAGGCGGACGGAGACGACCTCCGACACCCCTTGCTCCCGCTGGGTGATGCCGTAGAGGTGGGAGGCATAGGACATGGTGCGCTTGTTGTGGGTGATGATGATGAACTGGCTCCTCCCCTCAAGCTCCCCCAGAACGTCCCGGAAGCGCCCCACGTTGGCGTCGTCCAGGGTGGCGTCCACTTCATCGAGGAGGCAGAAGGGGCTCGGCCGCACGGAGAAGACCGCGAACAAAAGGGCGATTGCGGTCAGCGCCTTCTCCCCCGCCGAGAGGAGCATGATGTTCGCCGGCCGCTTCCCCGGCGGGCGCACCTCGATGTCCACCCCCGTCTCGAGGGGATCGTCCGGGTCGAGCAGGAACATCCGCGCCTCGCCGCCCTGGAAGAGACGGCCGAAAATGTCGGCGAAGTGCTCCCTCACCTGCTCGAATGCCTCTAGGAAGCGGCGCCTCGTCGTCTGGTTCAACTTGTCGATGGTCGTGTGCAGATCCGCGATGGAGCGCTCGAGGTCTTCCTGCTGCTCCTTGAGGAAGGCGTACTCCTGATGGATCTCGTCGTACTCCTGAGCCGCGAGGGGGTTGACCTCGCCCATGCGGGCGAGCCGCTGGCGGAGCATCTCGAGGCGGTTGGCGTGCTCCTGATACTGGGGCATCTCTCCGCGCTCCCGCTCGGCCGCCTCGCCAAGCTCGACGCCGTGATCCTCCCGGGCCGAGTCGATCATGCCCTCGCGCTGCACCCGCAGGGTGGTGCGCCTCTCGGCCGCCTCGGCCAGGCGGACCTGAAGCTCCGCGGACTCGCCCCGCATCCGGCGGAGGAGGGTGCCCAGCTCCTCGTCCCGCCCCTGGGCTTCCTCGAGCGCCCGGACCCGCTCGGCCTGCTCCGCCTCGACGGCCGCGCGATCCTCCTTGGAGCGGGCGATCTCCTCGCGGCTTTGGGCAAGGCTGAGTTCCACCCTTTCGCGCTTGCGGCGGGATTCCTCCTTCTCCTCTTCCCGGCGGGCCTTGCGGGCCGCATTTTGGGAGAGCGCTTCATCGAGGCGGTGAAGCTCGGCCCGCGCGCCGGAGGCCTTCCCCAGGGCCTCGGTCAGGGCGACGCGGCGCTCCGTGGCCTCGGCTTCCATGTCCGCCGCCCGCGCCCCCACCCGGCGAAGCGCCTCCTCCGCCTGGGCCGCGCGCGCCTCAGCCTCCCGTCGCGCGGCCTCGGCCCGCCGGCCCTCCTCCGCGGCCTCCCGGTGCTCCTCCTCCAGCCGGGCCTGCACCTCGAGGGTCCCGTCGCGCTCCTGGGCGAGGGCCTGGCTGCGCTCCACGGCGGCATCGACCTTCTCGCGGGCGGAGCGCAAGCGCCCCTCCCCGTCCACCCGGGCCAGCTCGACCTCCCGGGCCCGCAGCCCGGCCTCCTCGGCCGCCGCTTCGGCGCGCGCGAGCGCCTCGCGCCAGCGGGCGCAGGCGCCCTCCCGCTCCGCCAGGCGCGACTCCCCCTCTTGCGCCTGGAGCCTGAGCGCCTCGAGCCGGCGGGCCCGCTCCAGAATGCCGGAAGTCCCCTGAGCCGCGGCCCCGCCCTCGACCGCGCCCGAGGGCAGGAGAACCTCGCCCGCGAGCGTCACCCAGGTGATCCCCGCCGGCCCCCTGCGCCAAGCCTCCTGGGCGGCGGACAGGTCGCGCGCCACTCCCACGCCCGAGAGGAGGCTCGCCACGAGGGGGCGGTGGGCCTCCGCGCAACGCACGAGAGCCGCCGCCGGGCCCTCCACTCCCTCGGACTTCGGGACCTCGGGCGCCGGGCCGAGCCGGGGCTTCAACGGAAGAGCGAGCCCGCGCCCTGAGCCGGAGGCGGCGAGCGCCCGGACCGCGGCGAGGGCGGCCTCGGGATCGGGGACCACCACCCCGAGGAGGCGCTCCCCCAGGGCGGCCTCGATGGCCTTCTCGAAGGGAGGCTCCACGGTGAGGAGGTCGGCCAGGGCGGCCAGCACCTGCGCTCCCAAGGCGCGAAAGGCCTCCGTCCCGGCCCGCTCGGGGGCCGAGGTTTCCTCGAAGTTCTCAATGGCCTGGAGGGAGGACCGGGCCTCGACCAGCGATTCGCGCGCGGCGGCCAGGGCGGCCTCCTCCTGGCGCAGAAGCTCCTCGATCCGGCTCCGCTCAGCCGCCGCCCTCTCGGCCTCGGCCTTGAGGCGGGCCTCCTCGCGCTGAGCCTCCTGCAGCCTTGCGGCGGCGGCGGCCATCTCCGCCCGCACCTCCTCGAGAAGCCGCTCAACCTCCTCATTCTCGCGGCCGATGCGCTCGATGGCCTGGGCCATCCCCTCGCGCCGCGAGACGGCCGAGGCCATCCGCTGGCGCGCCCGGCTGAGGGCCTCGGCCTCCTGATCCACGAGGCGCCTCGCCTGAGCGGCCGCGGCCTCGACCTCGGCCGCCTCGGCCCGCACGGCTGCAAGCTCGGCCGAGCACAGGTCCGAGGCGCGCTGGGCCTCCTCGGCCTCGCGGGAGAAGGCGGCCTCCCGCGCGGCCAGCCGCCCGCGCTCCTCCTCCAGGCGCCCGGCCTCCTGGGCGAGGGTCTCCATCTCCTCGGCGCGGCGCGCGTCCTCGGCGTCGAGCTCGGCCAGCCGGCTCGTGAGCATCTCGAGGCGGCTCTCCAGGCGCTGGAGGAAGCCCTCCACCTCGACCGCGCGCCGCCGGGTCTCGGCCAGGGCCTCGGAGCGCTCGGCGAGGGCGGTCCGGACGGTCTCGCGCTCGGCCTCCCGGGCGGCGAGGGAGGCGAGAGTGCCCTCCTCGCGCTCCTTGAGCCGGTCGTACTCCGCCTCCGCCGGCCTGAGCTCGGCTTCGAGGCGCAGGAGGTTGAGAGCGTCGATGCGGAGCTCGATGGTCTTGATCTCCTTTTGATATTCCTTGAAGAAGGTCGCCTTCCTCGCCTGGCGGCGCAGGGAGCGCAGCCGCGATTCCTTCTCGCGGAGCACGTCGGCCACCCGCAGGAGGTTGGCCTGGGCGAGCTCGAGCTTGCGAAGCGCCTCGTTGCGCCGGCTCTTGTACTTCATGATGCCGGCCGCTTCCTCGATGAGGAGGCGGCGGTCCAGCGGGCGGGCGTTCACCAGGCCCTCGATGCGGCCCTGCTCGACGAGGGAGAAGGTGTCGAGCGAGACGCCCGTGTCGAGGAAGAGGTCGGTGATGTCCTTCAGCCGGCAGGGGTTGCGGTTGATGAGGTATTCGCTCTCGCCCGAGCGGTAGAGCCTGCGGGTGACGACGACCTCCTCGTAGTCCTGGTAGGCGGGGGAGGTCACGGTGCCCTTGAGGTCGGTGAGGGTGAGGGAGACCTCGGCCATGCCGAGGGGCTTGCGCTCGGCGCTGCCGCTGAAGATGAGGTCTTCCATCTTCTTCGCGCGCAGGGACCTGGGCGCCTGCTCCCCCAGCACCCAGCGCACCGCGTCGCAGACATTGCTCTTGCCGCAGCCGTTAGGCCCCACGATGGCGGTGAGCCCATCGCCCAGCTCGATGACGGTCCGGTCCACGAAGGACTTGAACCCTTGCATTTCCAGCCGTCTAAAGCGCAATTTTATTACCTCGGCAGGCGGACCGGCCCTCGTGAAACTTCAGGGCGGAGGGATACCGCACGTTAACAGAATTCCAGGGAGGCTGTAAAGCGAAATGGTGCGGTCATCAGCGCGCCCTCTCGCGGAGGGGGGAAGCCACCCCCTTCTCGAGCGCGCGGAGGGACTCGCGGGCGGCGGCCTGCTCGGCCGCCTTCTTGGTCGCCCCCGCCCCGCGGCCCAGCACTTCGCCCTCGTGGCGCGCCTCCACCTCGAAAACCTTCTTGTGCTCCGGCCCGCTCTCGTGGACCACGCGATAGACGGGCAGCCTCCGGCCGCGGCGCTGGAGCGCCTCCTGGAGCAGGCTCTTGTAATCGGCCTCATCCGCCTCAGGCGGAGGGTCCCAGAGCCGCGCCTCCGCCCACTGGGCGCAGGCGTCGTAGCCGGCGTCAAGGTAGAGCGCCCCGACCAGGGCCTCGAAGGCGTCGGCCATGATGGAGGCCTTCGCCCGCCCCCCGGTCTTCTCCTCCCCTCTGCCCAGCCGGAGGAATTCGGCCAAGCCCACCCGCTGAGCCGCCCGGGCCAAGGCGCGGCCGCTCACCCGCTCCGAGCGGCGCCGGGTGAGGCTCCCCTCGTCGGCGGACCGGAGCTCCCGCCAGAGGCGATCCGTCACGACGAGCTGGAGGACGGCATCGCCCAGGAACTCCAGGCGCTGGTTGTCCTCCTCGGGGGGGGAGAGCTCCTGGGAGTAGGAGCGGTGAGTGAGGGCCTGGAGGAGAAGCATGGGGTCGGCGAAGCGGCGGCCGATGCGCTCCTCGACGGCCTCCAAGGGCAAGGCGCCGGCGCGGGACTGGGCCTCCCGCCTCCGCCGCGCCTTGGCGCTCCGCGCAGGAGACTTTTGGGGAGAACGGGAAGATTTGGTTGAGGCCGCCCTACGCCGCGTCGTCTTCATGCCGCCGGAAGAGGATGGTGGCGTTCGTCCCCCCGAAACCGAATGAGTTGGTCAGGGCGCATCGGATGCTCGCGTCCCGGGGCTTGTTGGGAACGTAATCCAGGTCGCAATCCGGATCGGGCGTCTCATAGTTGATCGTGGGAGGAATGCGCCGGTTCTTTATGGCGAGGACAGTGTAGACCGACTCCACCCCGCCCGCCGCGCCGAGGAGATGGCCGGTCACCGACTTGGTTGAGCTCACGGCCAGCTTGTAGGCCTGCTCCCCGAAGGTCCGCTTGATCGCGGTGGTCTCGAGCTTGTCGTTCAGTTCGGTGGATGTGCCGTGGGCGTTGATGTAGTCCACCTCATCCACCGAGACGCCGGCGTCCTGCATGGCCATCTCCATGCAGCGGGAGGCGCCGTCCCCGTCGGGGTCGGGGGAGGTGATGTGGTAGGCGTCGGAGGTGAGGCCGTAGCCCGACACTTCGGCGTAGATGGGAGCGCCGCGCTCCTTGGCGTGCTCGTAGCGCTCCAGAATGAGGACGCCGCATCCCTCCGCCATGACGAAGCCGTCGCGGCCGGCGTCGAAGGGGCGGCTCGCCCGCTCGGGCTCGTGGTTGCGGGTGCTGAGGGCGCGCATGGCGCAGAAGCCGGCCATGGCCAGCTCGGTGATGCACGATTCGCTCCCCCCGGCCACCATGACGTCGGCGATCCCGCGCTGGATGCACTTCATCGAATCGCCGATGGCGTGGTTCCCCGAGGCGCAGGCGGTGACGGTGCAGCTGTTGGGCCCCTTGAGCCCCCACCGCATCGAGACCTGCCCAGCCGCCAGGTTGGCCAGGAGCATCGGGATGAAGAACGGGCTCATCCGCCGCGGGCCCTTCTCCTTCAGGATCTCCATGTGGGATTCGATGACGGGGAGCCCCCCCAGGCCCACCCCGATGATGGCCCCGTAGCGCGGCGCCGCCTCCTTGTCGGGCGCCTTGAGCCCCGCGTCCTCCAGCGCCAACTGGGTGGCCGCGATGACGTACTGGATGAAGAGGTCCATCTTCTTGATTTCTTTGCGGTCGATGTAATCCTCCGGGTTGAACCCCTTCACCTCGGCGCAGATGCGGGCCGTCAGGCGCTCGGGGTTGAAGCGCGTGACGGGTCCGATGCCGGACCTGCCCTCCATCAGGGCGTCCCAGTTCTCTCGAACGCCGACTCCAAGGGGGGTCACGAGACCCAGCCCGGTCACGGCGACGCGCACATCGTTTTGCGGGTTTCGCGCTGTCCTTTCCACTCTTCGAGCAGATCTCCTGCAGGCGACGGGCGAGTCGCCGGCTCTAGTGGGCCTCGGCCACCTTGCGATTGGAAATGTAATTGATTGCGTCCTGCACGGTGGAGATCTTCTCGGCATCCTCGTCCGGGATCTCGAGGCCGAACTTCTCTTCGAACGCCATGACCAGCTCTACCGTGTCCAAGGAGTCGGCGCCCAGGTCGTTGATGAAGGAGGCTTCCGGCACCACCTTTGCCGCATCGACGCTCAACTGCTCCACCACGATCTCCTTGACCCGCTCGGCAATGTTATCTGTCACGTTGACTCCTCCCCGCAATCGTCATCGTCAATGTCCCTGCTCCATGGGAGACAACCCTCACCCCGCCGACAGGCCGCGTCCTCTGCCCCTCTCCGAGGGGCCGGCTCCCAGCGCGCCCCGTCTCATATGACTATGGCCATATTATATCAAGGCCGCCCCCTCAGGCGAGTTGGGCGAGCCCTGCTACCGTCTTCTCCAGGCTTTCGCCATCCTCGACGTTCCAGACCGGAACGTCCCGGAGGATGCGCTTGTTCAGACCCGAGAGCACCCTCCCGGGACCCACCTCGACCACGGCGTCGATCCGCTCCTCCCCGGCCGCGCGGACCGCGTCCTCCCACCGGACCGAAGCCCGGATCTGCCGCTTGAGCAGCTCTTTCACCTCCTCTCCGTCGCGCACCGGCCGCCCGGTGACGTTCGCGTAGACAGGGATGCCGGGGGGTCCGAAGCGCACGGCGTCGAGGACCTTGCTCATGCGCTCGGCGGCCTCGGTGAGGAGAGAGCAATGAAACGGCGCCCCCACGGGGAGCATCACCGCCTTGCGCGCCCCGCGCTGCTCTGCGAGGGCGGCCGCGGCCTCGACCGCCTGGCGCTCCCCGGAGAGCACATATTGGCCCGGCCCGTTGTAGTTGGCGACTTCGACGACGCCGGGAACCTCCTGGCAGATCGCCTCGGCCGCCTCCCGCTCGATGCCGAGCAGGGCCGCCATCGCGCCGCCTCCCCGAGGGACCGCCTCGTGCATGTAGCGGCCGCGCTCCTTGACGAGGCGCAGGGCGGTGGGAAAGTCCGTCGCCCCGGCGGCCAGGAGGGCGGAGTACTCGCCGAGGCTGTGGCCAAGCGCCAAGCCGGGGCGGTGGCCCCTCTCGCGGAGGAGGCAGAAGGCGACGTAGCTGTGAACCAGGATGGCCGGCTGGGTGTGGCAGGTGAGGGTGAGCTCCTCCTTGGGCCCCTCGAAGCTGAGCTTGGCCACGTCCCAGCCCAGGATCTCCTTTGCCCGGGCGTAGACCTCGCGCGCGAGCGGGAAGCGCTCGTGCAGATCCTTTCCCATCCCCACGTACTGGGAACCCTGGCCGGGGAAGAGGAAAGCGACGCGGGGGGCCTTCGCCGCCTTGGGGTCACTCATCGAATGCACCTTCACTCCGCGGGGGGGAACCGCCGGGAGCCTTGGCCTGGAATTGGGCGTTAAACCGATCGCCGGGCGTATGTGGGAGCGTTCTAGCGGACACCAAGTCCCCGGGCCACATCTACCACTCGACCAGGGAAGCCCCCCACGTGAGCCCCCCGCCGAAGGCAGCCATCAGGACGTTGTCGCCGCGCCGGATCTTTCCTTCCCGCACCCACTCGTCCAGCGCCACGGGTATGGTGGCGGAGGACATGTTACCATATTTGTCGATCGTCACGATGACCCGGTCCATGGAAACCTTCAGGCGCTTGGCCACTGCTTCGATGATGCGCAGGTTCGCCTGATGGGGGATGAACACGTCGATGTCATCGAGGCGCATCCCGTTCCGCTCCAAGGTTTCGACGCACACGTCGGTGAAGTAGCGGACGGCGGTCTTGAAGGTCTCCTGTCCGCGCATCTTCAGGGTGTGCTCCTGGGACTGGACGTCGCGGGCGGTGATGGGCGAGAGGCGCGAGCCGCTGCCCGTGATGAGGATGAGCTCCCCGTCGCGGCCGTCGCTGTAGATGCGCGAGTCGATGACGCCCCGGCGCCCGTCCTCGGCCGGGGCCAGCACGACCGCCCCCGCCCCGTCCCCCCACAGGACGCAGGTGCCCCGGTCGGACCAGTCGAT
>CAYMWZ010000080.1:0-11039 GCA_964394385.1 uncultured Nitrospinaceae bacterium
CCCCCCGAGGAGGCCGCCCAGGCACACCGAGGAGCGGATGAGGGCGCCGGTCTTCCTCCGGTGGATCTCTTCGAGCTCCCCGGCGCCGCTCACCCGGCCGTCGGCGCGCACGTCCAGGAGCTGGCCCCCCACCATGCCCGAGGCACCGGCCGCCTCGGCGAGGAGGCGGATGGCCGCCAGGGCGCGCTCGGGGCCCGCCGCCCGCGCCATCTCCTCGTCCGCCATGAGCTCGAAGGCCAAGGTCAGGAGGCCGTCCCCCGCCAGGATGGCGGCCGCCTCCCCGTGCACCTTGTGGCTGGTGGGGAGGCCCCTTCTCAGGTCGTCGTCGTCCATCGCCGGGAGGTCGTCGTGGACGAGCGAGTAGGTGTGGATGCACTCGAGCGCGCAGGCGGCCGGAAGCACCGCCTCCGGGTCCCCGCCCACCGCCTCGCACCCGGCGACGCAGAGCACCGGCCGCAGGCGCTTTCCTCCGGCGAAGAGGCTGTAGCGCATGATGCGGTACATCGGGGCGGGCTCCCGGCCCCGCTCCGGGACGCGCCGCTGGAGCTCCGACTCGACGCGGGAGGCCCACCGCCCCAGGTAGGCGGCGGCGTCCACCTCTCCGGCGGGGGCCTCAGGCCTCATCCTCTTCCTCATCCTCTTCGCCTTCTTCCTCGCCCTCGAAGGGCCTGAGGGAGAGCGCCTCCTCGGCCTCCCCCGCGAGCTCCTCGACCCGCTTCTGCGCCGCGTCGAGCTGCTCCCGGCTGAAGCGGAAGAGCTTCACCCCCTCTTCATAGAGGGCGACCGCCCGCTCCAGGGGGGGCTCCCCGCTCTCCAGCTCCTCGACGATCTCCTCCAGGCGCTCGAGCGCCTCCTCGAAGCTTTTGGGCTCCCCGCCGCCGGAAGACTTCTTCCTCCCCTTGGCCGCGCTCATGGGCCCCCTCCTTCGGCCACCTCCTCCACCCGGCAGGCCAGGCTCCCCCGGTGGAGGCGCACGCGCACCCGCCCCCCCGCCCGGGCCTGGCCCGCCTCGCGCAGGAGCGCCCCGTCCGGCTCCCGGTAGGCCAAGCTGTAGCCCCGCGCCAGGACGGCGAGGGGGGAGACCGCCTCGAGGCGCCCCGCCGCGGCCGCGAGGGCCGAGGCCCCGCGCTCCCGGATCCGCTCCTGGGCGGTCGCGAGGCGGCGCCTGCGCTCGATGAGGGCCTGGGCCCCCTGCCGGAGCCGCCAGCGGGGGGAGGCCGCCCCCAGACGGGGCCGAAGCCCAGCGAGGCGCGCCCGGCGCGCGCCCTGGGCGTGGCGCGCCTCGCGCCAGAGGCGCTCGAAGAGCCCGTCCACGCGCTGCCCCAGGATCTCCAGCCCCGCCTCGGGCCGGCGGAAGACCCGCTCCCTGAGGAGGGCAGCGAGGCGCCCCTCCCCCTCCCCCAGGCGCTCCCTCGCGAGGCGCGCGAGACGGGGGGGCAGCCGGTCGAGGTCCCGGGAGAGGGACTGCCAGCCGCGGGCCAACCGCTCGGCCGCCGCCGTGGGGGTGGGGGCGGACTCGTCCGCCGCCAGGTCGGCGAGGGTGGTGTCCACCTCATGGCCCACCGCCGAGAGCACGGGCGTCCCGCAGGCGGCCACGGCGCGGGCCACGGCCTCCTCGTTGAAGGCCCACAGATCCTCCCGGCTCCCCCCGCCGCGGCCCACGACGATGAGGTCGGCCGGCCGGCCCAGCCGGGGGAGCCCCCGGTCGGCCCGGCGGAGCGCCCCCGCGATCGAGGCGGCCGCCCCCTCCCCCTGGACGGGGGTGTGGACCACGACCACCTCGACGATGGGCGCCCGCTCCCGGAGAACGCGCAGCATGTCCCGCAGCGCCGCCCCCTCCCGGCTCGTCACCAAGGCGACCCGGGCGGGCCGCTCCGGGAGGGGGACCTTCCGCTCCGGGGCGAAGAGGCCCTCGCGCTCCAGGCGCTCGTAGAGCTGGCGGAAGGCGACCTCGAGGGCCCCCTCCCCCAGGGGCTCCATCGAGAGGACCGAGAGCTGAAAGCGCCCCTCCCGCTCGTAGAGGGTCACCCGGCAGCGGAGGAGGACCCGCATGCCGTCTTCGGGCTCGAAGCGCAGGAAGCGCCGCCGCCCGGCGAACATGACGGCGCCCGCCTTGGCGAAGGCGTCCTTCAGGTCGAAGTAGGCGTGGCCCGAGGGGTAGGTGCGCCAGGAGGAGATCTCGCCCTCGACCAGCACCTCGCCGAACTCCTCCTCCAAAAGGCCCCGCACCCGGGCGTTCAGCTGCGAGACGGTCAGGACGGCCGGGCCGGCGGCGGGCGCCTGGGGTCCCAGCAGGTCCACGCTCACCGGGGCGCCCCCGCGCGCAGGGCTTCCTCGCCCAGGGTCTGGAGGCCGTAGGCCCGAACCGTGTTCACCATGAGCATGGCCACCGTCATGGGGCCCACCCCCCCCGGCACCGGGGTGATGGCCGCCACCTTGCCGACCAGGCCCTCGTAGTCGCAGTCGCCCACGAGCTTCTCCCCCACCCGGCTGATCCCGACGTCCACCACCACGGCGCCCTCGCGCACCATGTCGGCCCGGAGGAAGCCCGGCACCCCCATCGCGGTGACGACGATATCGGCCGCGCGGGTGTGGGCGGCGATGTCGCGGGTCTTGGAGTGGCAGATGGTGACGGTGGCGTTCTCGTGAAGAAGGAGGAGGGAGAGCGGGAGGCCGACGATCTTGCTCCGCCCGATGAGGACGGCGCGCTTCCCCGCGATCCCGATCCCGTAGTGCTTGAGGATCTCGATCACGCCCGCGGGCGTGCAGGGCCGCAGGCGCCCCTGCTTCAAGGCGAGCCTGCCGAAGTTCTCGGGGTGGAAGACGTCCACGTCCTTGGCGGGATCGAGGGCGCGGAGCACCTCCTCCTCGGGGAGATGGGCGGGCAGGGGGAGCTGGATGAGGATCCCGTGCACCGCGGGGTCGGCGTTGAGCCGCCCGACGAGAGCCAGGAGATCCTCCCGGCGCGTCTCCTCCGGGAGGCGGTGGTCGAAGGTCTCGATGCCCAGCCGCCTGGCGGACTTCTCCTTGATGCGCACGTACACCTCGGAGGCCGGGTTCTTCCCCACCAGGATCACGGCGAGGCCGGGGGGGCGGCCGACCTGGGCGGAGAGGCCCGCGAGGGTGGCCTCGAGCTCCTCCGTCACCTTGTCGGCGGCGGGCTTCCCTTTGAGGATGAGCGCGGCGTTCTTCTGCGTCGTGACCTCCCCTCCCGGCGCGGCCCTCACACCACGATCTTGCCGTCTTTCACGACGACTTGCTCGTCCGCCCACACGGTGGGCCTGTCAAAGATCATGTCCACGTGCAGGGGGGCCACCACCTTCCCGCCGATGCTTCCGCTGTCGCCCACGGCCATGTGGCACGTGCCCCAGGACTTTTTCGCCTCGCGCATGGTCTCGCGCGCCCGGCAGGCGGGGTTGGTGCCCACGGCGAACTCGGCCACGTTCTTGGCCAGCTCCCCGTGCTCCTCGATGACGCGCCAGAAGCGCTCGGCGGCGGAGCTCCCGGTGATGGAGACGACCTTCCCCTCCCGCACCTCAAGCCGGATGGGCTCTCTCACGAAGCCGAGATCCTTCCGCTCGATCGAGAAGGGGTTGACCATCACCCCGCTGGCGCTGCCCTCGACGGGACTCATGGCCGCCTCGCCGTCCGGAATCGCCGTGAACTCGCCCGGGTTGCGGGCCAGCCCGACCAAGGGGAAGCAGGTCCGCCCCTCGAGGGAAAACTCCATGTCGCACCCGTCGGGCGTGGTGAAGCGGCCGCGCTTGGCCCGGGTGAAGATGTCGGCGAGCTTCTTCGTGATCCGCCCCACCTCTTCGTAGTCGGCGAGGGCTCCCCCGGCCACCATCATGTCCTCGCGCCATCCCCACATGTCGAGGATGCGCGCCCCCCGCTTGAGGGCCGCCCGGGCGGTGTCGGTGTGGACGGTCGCGAAGCTCGTCTGGAGAACCACCACGTCCGAGGCCGACATGGCCGCCCCCACCTGGGGGAGGGGGTCGATGCCTCCCATCTGGTGCGGGGGCATGTGCACGATGGCGAGCCTCGCGCCCGCCCCGCTCAGGGCGTGGGCGAGGGCCTCGGTGATCGAGGAGGGCCGGTCGGAGTCGGTGACGAGGAGGGCCAGCTCCCCCGCCCTGACGCCCAGGACCTGCTCCACCAGTCGGCGGGCGGTGGGGGCCATGTTAAATTTGACCATCGACGGCTCCTCGGGGGCGCCCCGGCGGGCCGGGGTGGCTGAAAGCAGGGAAAGCGCTGGCGCGACGGGCAAAACCCCAGAATGCGCGGCATTATAGAAGCCCCCTCTCGCCCCCCGCAAGGGGCGGGAGGGCGCCCGAGCCGGGGGAGGAGGCGCCGTGGGCGAGCCGAGGACTCCTTATCTGACGGTGGATCTCATCATCGAGATGGAGGGGGGCGGGGTCGTCCTCATCGAGCGCCGGAACCCGCCCCCCGGATGGGCGCTCCCCGGGGGCTTCGTGGACTACGGCGAGAGCCTCGAGGAGGCCGCCCGGCGCGAGGCCCGGGAGGAGACCTCCCTCGAGGTGGAGCTGGTGCGCCAGTTCCACGCCTACAGCGACCCCCGCCGGGACTCCCGCCAGCACAACGTCACGGTGGTATTCATCGCCCGGGCGCTCGGCGGGGCGCTCCGGGGCCGCGACGACGCGCGCCGCGCCGCTGTCTTCGGCCGGGACAGCCTCCCCTCCCCCCTCGCCTTCGACCACGGGGAGATCCTCCGAGACTACTTCACGGGGCGCTACTGAGGCCCGATCCTCCCCGAAATGGGAGCGATCCCCTCCTCCGCCCCCCTCCGCCGGAGCGGGGAGGCGGGGGGGGACCTGTCGTGCTAACATCTTGTTTGAACTGCCGAAGGGGGCGCAGGCCCTCCTCCGGCCGGAAGGAGACCACCGCCGTGCGCGCACTCCGCCGGAAGTTCCGGCGCGCTTGGGAGTTCATCCGCCTCGACGTTGCCGCCGTCCGGGAGCGCGACCCCGCGGCCCGCTCGGTGGCCGAGGTGGTGCTGTGCTACCCGGGGTTTCACGCCATCCTCCTCCACCGCCTCGCCCACTTTCTCTGGAGGCACAGCCGCTTTCTCCTCGCCCGCTGGCTGAGCCACTTCAACCGCTTCCTCACGGGGATCGAGATCCACCCCGGGGCCGAGATCGGGGAGGGCTTCTTCATCGACCACGGCATGGGGGTGGTCATCGGGGAGACCTCCGAGATCGGGCGCAACTGCACCATCTACCAGGGGGTGACCCTGGGCGGGGTGAGCCTCGAGAAGGGCAAGCGCCACCCCACCCTGGGGGAGGGCGTCATCGTCGGCGTGGGGGCGAAGATCCTGGGCCCCCACATCATCGGCGCGGGCAGCCGCATCGGCGCGGGCTCGGTCGTCATCTCGGACGTTCCCCCGGGATGCACCGTGGTCGGCGTGCCCGCCCGGATCGTCTACCGCGAGGGCCAGGGCCGCGTGGACAGGCCCCTTCCCGTCACGTTCGAGCACCACAAACTCCCCGACCCGGTCGAGGCCGCCATCCAAGCCTTGAACCAGCGCCTCGCCGCGCTGGAGCGCGAGATCAGCCACCTCCAGGAGGACGCGGCCCGGGAGAGGCGGAAGAACGGATGAAACCCGTCTACCTGGATCACAACGCCACCACCCCCGTCCGTCCGGAGGTGGCCGAGGCCATGCGGCCCTTCCTCGGGGCCGCCTTCGGCAACCCGAACAGCATCCACCGCTTCGGGCGCGAGGCGCGGGCCGCCGTCGAGGAGGCGCGCGCCCGCGCGGCCGCCCTCATCGGCGCGGCCGAGCCCGAGGAGATCCTCTTCACCTCGGGAGGCACCGAGAGCGACAACTGGGCCCTGCGGGGGACCATCGCCGCCGCGGGGGGCGGGGGCCACATCGTCACGACGGCGGTGGAGCACCACGCCGTCCTCGACACCTGCAAGGCGCTGGAGGAGGCGGGGGTCGAGGTGACCTACGTCCCCCCGGACGGCCGGGGCCGCGTCGCGGCCGAGGCCGTGGCCGGGGCCATCCGCCCCGGCACATGCCTGGTCTCCGTCATGTGGGGGAACAACGAGGTGGGCACGCTGCAGCCCATCGCCGAGATCGCGCGAGCCTGCCGGGAGCGCGGGGTCCCCTTCCACACCGACGCCGTCCAGGCGGTGGGAAAGGCGCCCATCGAGGCCGATGCGCTGGGGATCGACTTCCTCTCGGCGAGCGGCCACAAGATCAACGGACCCAAGGGGGTGGGCTTCCTCTACGCCCGCAAGGGGGCGCGCCTCTTGCCCCTCATCACGGGGGGCCCCCAGGAGCGGGACCTCCGCTCGGGGACCGAGAACGTGCCGGGCATCGTGGGCCTGGGGGAGGCCTGCCGCCTCGCCCGCGAGGAGGGCGCAGCCTCCGCGCGCGGCCTCGCCGCCCTCCGGGACCGGCTGGAGAGCGAGGTTCTAGAGCGCATCCCCGACGCGGTGGTGAACGGCGATCCGGCGCACCGCCTCCCCGGCACCTCGAACCTGAGCTTCCCGGGAACCGAGGGGGAGACCCTCCTCATCCGGCTGGACCTCGAGGGCATCGCCGTGAGCACGGGGGCGGCCTGCAGTTCGGGCTCGACCGAGCCGAGCCACGTCCTCCTGGCGATGGGGCTCCCGAAGGATGTGGTGCGGGGATCCCTCCGCTTCAGCCTGGGATGGGGAAACACCGGGGCGGACGTGGACCGCCTCCTCGAAGTGCTTCCCGAGGCGGTCCGGAGGGTGCGCGCCATGGCGCCCCGGGCCAGGGCGGCAGAAGGCCGGGGGAGGGGGAAGCCCCGGCGGGTCTCCGATTCGCGGAGAGCCCGGTGATGGCCTACCGGGACGAGCACCACTATAACGAAACCGTGCTGGCCCACATCGCCGAGCCCCGCAACGTGGGCGTCATCGAGAACCCCGACGCCGTGGGCCGGGGGACCAACCCCGTCTGCGGGGACGAGGTGACGCTCTACCTCAGGTTCGAGGGCGAGGCCGTCGCCGAGGCGAAGATGGAGATCCTCGGCTGCGGGGCGATCACGGCGGCGATGAGCTCCCTCACGGACCTCGTTCAGGGGAAGACGGCCGCCCAGCTCCAGGAGCTCACCGCCGAGGCGATCGCCGAGAGCGTCGGCGGCCTCCCCCGCCACAAGCGCCACTGCGCCCAGCTCGCCCAGCGCATCCTGCGGAACGCCCTGGCGGACCGCGAGGCCCGGCGCACCGCCTGAAGCCCCCCGCCCATCCCCGGCACGCCGGGCCGACCCGCTTCGCGACGGAGAAGGTGCCCGCCATGGACGTCCGAGTGGAGCAGCGCGAGCCGGTGCGGGGGGCGGCCCTCCGCCTCGAGGGGGAGGTCACCCCCGAGGGGATCGGGAGGACCTGGGGGCGGCTCCTTCTGAAGTGCGACGGGCTCGCCGCGGCGGGGCCCGCCTTCGGCCTCCGCCACGGGGAGGGGGCCTACGAGGCGTGCTGGGCCCTCCCCCCCGGCGCTCCCCTCCCCGGGGGGCTCCTCGAGACGGAGGCCCCCGGCGGATGGTACGCCGCCACGATCCACGCGGGGACCTACGACCGGATCGAAGAGACCCTCCGCCGGCTCCTGGAGGAGTGGCTCCCCGGCGGCGGCTTCCGCCGGCGGGAGGGGCCCATCGTCGAGCGCTACCTCGTGGACCCCCGCGAGGGGACCGAGGCGGACCTCAGGACCGAGATCTCAATCCCCGTCCAGCCCGATCCGGTCAAATGACCGACTCCCGGTGGCGGGCAGCCCCAACGGAAAGCGCGCCTCCTCCCCGCCGGGCGGAGGCCCGCGAGGCCCGGGGGGGAAACTCTTTGAGGCTGGTCGGGTCCGGAACGGGGTCGGGGCGGCTCATGCGGGCGAGGAGAAGTCGATCTTCTTGACGCTCAGGATCTCGAACGTGCGCGCCCCTGCCGGGAGCTGGAGGGTGACCTCATCGCCCGCCTCCTTCTGCATCAGCCCGCGCGCGAGGGGCGCGCTGCAGGAGATGACCCCGTTGGCGAGGTCGCTCTCCTCCTCGCCGAGGATCTTGTAGGTGACCTCTTTCTCCCTGCCCTGATCGTAAAGCGTGACCTCGGTCCCGATGCTCACCCTGTCGCCGTTGATGGGAAGCTCCTCGATGAGGGCCGCGTCCTGGATCTTCTCCAGAATCCGGCTCACCTCGTGCTTGAGGTTGCCCTGGAGCTCGAGCGCGGCGTCCCATTCGGCGTTCTCGCGAAAATCCTTGTAGCCGGAGGCGCGGGCCAGCTCCTGGGCGATCTCGGTCTTGAGCCGGTGCTGGATGGCCTCGGCCCGCTCCCTCAGCCGCTGGAGGCTCGGCCGCGTCATGTAGTAGGGCATCGCTTCCTCTCTCAAGGCGGGTCAGGCGCCCGCCCCCGTCCGGGCCGCGGCCGCGAGATGGCTCCGGAAATCGAAGCCGGTCTCCTCGGCGAAGGCGTCGATGAGCCTCCGGGTGACGGGCCCCGGGACGGGCTCCTTCGGGCGGAAGCCGTCCACCTCGCGCACGGGGAGGGCGCAGATCGCGCTCGAGGTGAGGAAGTACTCCTCCGCCTGCGCGACGTCGTACATCGTGAAGTTGCGCTCCTCGGCCGGAACCCCCAGGCGCGCGGCCAGCTCGAAAACGGCCTTGCGGGTGATCCCCTCCAGGATGTTCCGCTCGGGCGGGGTCCAGAGGACGCCGCCGCGGACCATGAAGAAGTTGGCCACCGCGTTCTCGGCGACGTTGCCGTAGATATCCAGCATGAGGGAGAGCGAGCCCGTCGCCTCGGCGTCCAGCTCGGCGAGGATCTGGTTCATCTTGCTCGTCACCTTGGCGCGGGTCTCGACGCACTCGGGCGGCGTCCGCCGGGTGGGGGTGACGGTGAGCCGCACCCCCTCGGTGTACCGCTTCGCGACCCCGGCAAAGGGCACCGGCCGCCAGAAGATGAACGCCGTCGGGCGCCCCGCTGCGCGGGCGGCCATGGAGGGGTCGTCCTCCCCCCGCGTGATCCAGTGCCCCACCCGGTAGAGGCCGCCCTCCTCCAGGCGGCAGAGGTTGGCCTCGAGCGTGGCGAGGGTGGCCTTCTCCATCTCCTCCCGGCTCATTGGAGGCTCGATCCGGACATAGCGGAGCGAGCGGTAGAGACGGTCGAGGTGGTCCTCCAGGCGGTAGAGCTTCTTGCCGAAGCAGGGGGTGATCTCGTAGACGCCATCCCCCCAGAGGAAGCCCCGGTCGAAGGGGGAGATCCGCGCTTGGCCCTCCTCGATGATCTCCCCGTTCAAGAACACGAACCGATCGCCCGCCATCCGCGCCTCCAACAAAGAGCGGCCGCCCCGGCCCGGCCGGGGTCAGCCGCAGAAGGGGCCCGGGAGGGCCCGCATCGGCTCCATCATACAGGGTCCGCCCCCGGCGGAAAAGGCGGGAGGGGAGGATTTCCGGAGGCCCCGCCCTAGGGCGCCTTTTTCCCCCTCCCCGGGGGCTTCCCCCAGCCGCCCCCGCCGGGGGTCTCGACCGAGATGAGGTCTCCCGCCCTGGCCTCGACCCGCGCCTTGCCGGGGAGCGGGATCCGCCTTCCGCCCCGGAGGATGGCGTTCCGGCCCGCCTTCCCGGGCAGCCCCCCCGCCAGCGGGTAGGGCGGCCGGATCCGCCGCTCCGTCATGAGGGAGACCGTCGCGTCCGCCAGGAGCTCGATCGCGCGGGCGATGCCGTCCCCTCCCCGGTGCCTCCCCCGCCCCCCGCTCCCGCGGCGGACGGCGTAGCGGCGCACCCGGAAGGGGTAGGCGTGCTCTAAGGCCTCGATGGGGGTGTTCATGGTGTTCGTGAGATGGGTGTGGATGGCGTCCTCCCCCGGCCCCCAGGGGCCGCCCCCCATGCCGCCCCCCGTGGTCTCGTAGTAGGCGAAGGGCCTCCCCCGCCGGGGGCCGGGGCGGGGGTCGATCCCCCCGATCGAGAGGTTGTTCATGGTGCCGCAGGAGGCCGCGGGGACCGCCTCCGGGCGCGCCTGGGCCAGGGCGCCCAGGATCACGTCCACCATCCGCTGGCTGGTCTCGACGTTCCCGCCCGCCACGGCGGCCGGGAAGCGCGCGTTCACGACCGTCCCCGGGGGGGCGACCACCTCGACGGGGTCCATGCAGCCCGAGTTGTTCGGGATGTCGTAGGGCACGAGGCAGCGGACGGCGTAGTAGGCCGCCGTGCGGGCGATGCTCTCCACCGCGTTCACGCTGCCCCGCGTCTGGGGGGCCGAGCCGGTGAAGTCCACCCGCATCCGGTCGCCGCGGATCGTCACCTCCACACGGATGGGGACGGGGTCGCTCCCCGTGCCGTCATCGTCCATGAAATCCTCGAAGCGGTAGGCCCCGTCCGGGAGGCTCCGGATGGCCGCCCGGGTCATCCGCTCGGAGTAGGCCTGGAGCTCCCGGGTGTAGCGCAGGGTCTCGGCCAGGCCGTAGCGGGAGGCGATCTCCAGGAGCCTCCTCTCCCCCACCCGATTGGCGGCGATCTGGGCCGAGATGTCCCCCTCCCGCTCCTCGGGCGTTCGGACGTTGGCGAGGATCAGGGCGAGGACGTCCCCGTCCAGCCTCCCCCCGCGGACGAGCTTGACGGGCGGGATCACGACGCCATCCTGGAAGATCTCGGTCGTGATGCTCATCGAGCCGGGGGCGATGCCGCCGACATCGGCGTGGTGGGCCCGGTTGGCGACGTAGTAGACGAGGCGGAGCTTCCTCTTTTCCTTAACGTAGACGGGCGCGATCATCGTGATGTCGGGGAGGTGGTTCCCCCCGTGGAAAGGATCGTTCAAGGCCACGGCGTCGCCGGGGGCGAGCTCCATCCGCCCGATCACGTACTCGACCGACATGGGCATGGAGCCCAGATGCGCCGGCAGGTGGGCCGCCTGGGCGGCCATCCGGCCTTCCGCGTCGAAGAAGGCGCAGGAGTAGTCCCGCCGCTCCTTGATGTTGGGCGAGAAGGACGACCGGCAGAGCGCCACCCCCATCTCCTCGGCCGCCGAGAAGAAGAGGTTGCGGAAGACCTCCAAGAGGATGGGGTCGGGCC
>CAYMWZ010000081.1:0-6690 GCA_964394385.1 uncultured Nitrospinaceae bacterium
GACGTGACGGCCACCATCCAGTCCTCGCGGGGCTGCCCCTTCGCCTGCACCTTCTGCGACATCCGCCGCACGGCCTTCCGCTACCGGGAGCCCGCCAACGTGGTGGACGAGGTCCAGTCCCTCCTCGAGCAGGGGATCGACGACTTCTTCTTCGTGGACGACACCATCACCATCCGCAAGAAGCGGGTCCACGAGATATGCCGCGAGATCGGCCGCCGGGGGCTCAAGGTGAACTTCAAGATCAGCTCGCGGGTGGACTGCATCACCGAGGATCTCCTGCGGGACCTGCGGCGGGCCGGCTGCTACCGGATCCACTACGGGGTCGAGAGCGCCAGCCAGCGGAGCCTTGACTACATGGAGAAGGGCATCACCCCCGACGAGGTGCGCGAGGTCTTCCGCCAGACGCGGAAGGCGGGGATCGGCACCTACGCCTACATGATGATCGGCATCCCCGGCGAGACCCGCGAGGAGATGGAGGCCACCTTCGACTTCGCCGTCGAGCTGGACCCCGACTACTGCCAGTTCTCCATTTGCACGCCCTATCCCAAGACGGCGCTCTATGAGCGTATGCTCCGCGACGGGATCGTGCCCTACGACTACTGGCAGGACTTCGCCGAGCGTCCCCGCGAGGGCTTCCGGGTGAAGTTTTGGAACCCGGACTTCTCCGAGGAGGAGCTCCGCGAGATCCAGCAATGGGGCCACCGCAAGTTTTATGGGAGGCCCCGCTTCGTCCTCCGGGAGCTCTCCCGCGTCCGCTCCCTGGTGGACCTCAAGCGCAAGGCCGCCGTGGGGGTGAGCCTCCTCCTCGGGGGCCGCAGGCGCCGCCCGGCCGCGGCCGCCACCCCCGTCTAGGGCGCCCGGGCCCCCCGAGGCGGCCGGTCCTCCGGCGCCGGGCCGGATTTCCGGATTTCCCTTGATGCTTGGGGGTTCCCGCCTCCTCCCTCGCGCCGCGAGGGGCTCTTGGCTCCTCATCCGCCCCGATTTTTTTTGGCCCCAGGCCAAAAAAAATAGTGCATTTTCCGCCGTTTGCACTACATTGGCCCAAAATGCCTTGCACCCGCCCGGGCGAATGGGGAGCCCTTGGCGGGCGCCGGGCGCGGGGCTCCGTCTGGAGACGCCCGGAATATCGTTCCCGCCCGGATTCCCAGGAAGCGTTGGGGGGCAGAGGAGAGGATGAGCGACAAACCGCCGGCAGGAGGAGGAAAGGTAGGCCTTGCAGCGAAGAACGGGAAGGCGCGCAAGAAGGCGCTGGGCCCAGTTGCGAACTTGGAGGAGCATGTCCCGCCAGAGTGGTGGCGGGGGATCTTCAATTCCCTCTACCTGAAGACCGACTCCGACGTGGTGGCGGACCCGAGCCTCACCCGCCAGGAAGTCCAGTGGTTCGCCGACATCCTTCAGCTCTCACCCGATGACAGAATCCTCGACCTGTGCTGCGGCCAGGGCCGCCACGCGCTGGAGCTGGCGCGCAGGGGCCTCCGCGGGGTGGAGGGGCTGGACCGCTCCCACTTCCTCATCCAAAAGGCCAAGAGCCTCGCCAAGAAGGAGGGGCTTCCCGTCAAGTTCCGCGAGGGCGACGCCCGGAAGATCCCCCATGCGCCCGACACCATCGACGCGGTCCTGATTCTCGGCAACAGTTTTGGCTACTTCGAGACGGCCCAGGAGGACCTCAAGGTTCTTCAGGGCGTCTTCCGCGTGCTCAAGCCCTGGGGAAAGCTGCTGATCGACGTGACGGACGGGGAGTACTTGAGGGGGCACTTCCAGCCGCGCTCCTGGGAGTGGATCGACGACAAGCACTTCGTCTGCCGCGAGCGCGCCCTCTCCGCCGACGGGCAGCGGCTGATCTCGCGGGAGGTGGTCACCCACGTCGAGAAGGGGGTGCTCGTCGATCAGTTCTACGCCGAGAGGCTCTACGGCCGCGGCGAGCTGATGGACCTGCTCAAGGCGGCGGGTTTCAGCGATTGCACCCTGCACGGGGAGATCGCGACCGACTCCCAGCGCAACCAGGATTTGGGCATGATGGAGCGCCGCATCGTGCTCACGGGGGTGGTCCGGAAGGAGTGGACCGCCGTAAAGAAGCGGCCGAAGGAGGCCGTCCGGAACGTCGCGGTCGTCATGGGCGACCCCGCCAAGCAGGACCTCCTCAAGCCCGACGCGGTTTTCGACGACGACGACTTCTACACGATCGATCAGATGAAGGCCGCGCTGAAGGAGCTCAGGGATTACCACTTCGTCTACCTGAGCAACCACGACGCCCTGATCGCCGACCTGGCCAAGCTCAGGGGAAAGGTGGACTTCGTCCTCAACCTCTGCGACGAGGGGTTCTCCAACGATCCCCTCAAGGAGCTTCACGTCCCCGCTCTGCTGGAGATGGTGGGCATCCCCTTCACGGGGGCGGGCCCCCAGTGCCTGGCCTACTGTTACGACAAGTCCCTCGTGCGCGGCGTGGCCAAGGAGATGGAGATCCCCGTTCCCGAGGCGTTCTTCATCAAGCCGGGCGAGTCCACCTTCGAGATGCCCTTCGCCTTCCCGGCGATCGTGAAGCCCAACTTCGGGGATTCGAGCTTCGGCATCACCCAGAAGAGCGTGGTGCATGGCCACGAGGAGCTCCTGAACGTGGTCAACGAGCTCCACCGGAAGTACGGCTACGAGAAGCCCATCCTGGTCGAGGAGTTCCTCACGGGGGCGGACATCACCATCGGGATCGTCGGGAACCCCGGCATCGCCTACACGGTGCTGCCCATCTGCGAGGAGGACTACTCGTCCCTTCCGGAGGACCTTCCGCGGATCTGCGGCTACGAGGCGAAGTGGGTGCCCGACTCGCCCTACGCGCGGCTCAACTCCATCCCGGCCGACCTGCCCGACGCCAGCGAGAAGTCCATGGTGGACTCCTGCCTGAAGCTCTTCGAGAGGCTCGGCTGCCGGGACTACGCCCGCTTCGACTGGCGGCTCGACGCCGAGGGCAACCCCAAGCTCCTCGAGGTGAACCCCAACCCCGGCTGGTGCTGGGACGGCCATCTGGCCAAGATGGCGAAGTTCGCGGGGGTCTCCTACACGGGCACGCTCGAGGCCATCCTGCGGGCCGCCGAGCAGCGGCTGGGCCTCGAGGGAGGCGGGGAGCGCAAAGAGGAGCCCGCCGCCGAGCCCGCCTTCGTCAACGGCCGCTGAAGGTCTAGACACCCGGGGGCCGCGGCCATCCTCCCAGATGGCCGCGGCCCCTTTTTCTTTTCCCGGGCGTCCTAGCCCCGCCCTTCCGGCCCCTCTGGCGCCCCGCCCCGCCCCTTATCGGGGGGCGGCCCGGGCGGGGTCTCGCGCAAGGCCAGGTGGCGGGCGATGTCGGCGGTCCGCTTGGAGAGGATGGTGAGCTGGACGGAGAAGTACACGAGGATGAAGACCACCCCCGCGAGGATGAGCAGCATCCACGCCTGCTGGGCGTCCGGCGTGCCGGCCATCCAGCGCAGGAGCGCCCGGAGGGGCGGCAGGTTCAGCGTCAAGAGGCCGGCCGCGATGAGCAGCAGCCACGCCACCGCGTAGCCCACGTAGAGCCGCACGCGCATGACCAGGTAGAGCGCGTAGGCCGCCAGGAGCAGCCCCACCGCGTTGGCGAAGAGGAGAAAGACGCCGCTCATCGTCTTCTTCCTCCGCCGTCCAGCCAGGCGTGGACGAGGGAGCAGAGGATCATGACGCCGGTGAGGAGAGGATAGCGCAGGAGGGCGAGCCTCCCGTACATGGAGACGCCCGCCCGCCGCTCGGCGAACGCCGCCGGGTGCTCCGCGATGCGGAAGCCGCGCAGCCCGAGGTAGACGAGGGCCTCGGCGTGCATGTCGAGGAAGTGCCCCTCGGCGATGAGGGGCAGGACGCCCGCGCCCACGGCCTTCATTCCGGAGGTGGAGTCCGTGATGCGCTGGCCGGTGAGCCGGCTGGCGGCGCGGCTGAAGAACCGGTTCCCGAAGAAGCGCCCGATCGATGTTCCCGCTCCCGAACCTCCCTCCGCGTAGCGGGAAGCGATGACGATGTCCCCCTCTCCGCGCTCGAGCCGCTCCAGCATGGGCTCGATCGCCGAGGCGGGGTGCTGGCCGTCCCCGTCGAAGAAGACGACGCGCCCGTAGCCGTTCTCCAGGGCCCAGGCGCAGCCGATCTGGAGGGCGCTGCGGTAGCCCAGGTTGCAGGCCAGGCGGATCTGGCGGACGCCGAGGGACTCCACGATCGCGCCCGTCCGGTCGGTGGAGTGGTCGTTCACCACCAGGATGTCCGTCCCCGGGGCGTTCGCCCGGATGTCCGCGAGGGCGCCCCCGATGCTCTCCTCCTCGTTGTGGGCGGGGACGATGACGAGGGGAGGGCGGCGGGAGCTCACGGGGGGCCCCCCTCGGCGCGGCGGGCGAGGACGGTGATGATGTCGAGGGCGTTGAAGTAGAGCGAAGGCCCCCGATCCATCGCGGTGGAGCCCGCGCCGCATAGGAGCCTCAGGGCGCGCCCCAGGCGGAGCCTGCGCCCGAAGCGCCGGCAGGCGACGGGGAGGAGACCCGCCTTCCGCATCAGCGCCTCCAGGGTGTTCCGGGTGAAGAAGTAGAGGTGGACGGGGGGGAGCATGAACCACCACCGCCTGCCGAGGAGGCGGGCGGCGAGCGAGGAGACGTCTCCCGTCGAGGCGACGAACCATCCCCCCGCCCGCAGCCGCCGGGCGGCTGCGGCGACCTCGGCGGAGGGGTCCCGGAGATGCTCCACCGTGTCCCACATGGAGACGGCGTCGAAGTCTCCCCACTCCCCGGGGATGGCGCGGGCCGTCCCCTGGGAGACGCTGAGGCCCAGGGCGCGGGCCTCCTCGAGGCAGTAGGGCGAGACGTCCAGCCCGCGGACCTCCCATCCGGATGCCCGGGCCGCCGCCATGAATGAGCCCGTGGCGCAGCCGATGTCGAGCCAGCGGCCGCCCGCGAGCCCCGTCCGCCGGCTGAACCAGCCGAGCCATTTCTGGTAGTCCGCCCGGCGGGAGGACACCTCGTTGGTGTAGTCCCGGTAAAGCCCGCCCTGGAAGTAGTCGCGGCCGTAGATCGCGCGCAGGCGGCCCTCCTCGGGGAGGGGGTCCGCAAAGACGAGGCCGCAGCCGCCGCAGCGCAGGATGGAGAAGCCGGCTTTCTCGTAAAGGAGACGAAAGCCATTCTCCCCGCAGAGGTTGCAGGACCGGGGAGGGGAGGGAGAGGAGGCGTGCCCCAAGCGGTTTCCTCCAGAGGGAAGTGCCGCTAGCATCCTTCGGATGACCCTATCATGCAAGCCCCCGGCGGCTTGGGGCCTCCCGATGGGACGGGGCGAGGGAGGGAGGAGATGAGGCGTTTCCCTCGGTGGGCGGGCTGGCCGCTGTTCGCCCTGCCCCTCCTGTTTCTCTTCCTCGATCCCGCGAGCCGCCTCGACGCCCCCGACCGCCTGGCGCTCCTCCACCTCCCGCATCTTCTTCTGGCAGGGGGGGTGGCGGCGCTCCTCATCCGGGTGGGGAGGGGCGCACTCGGCCGCGCCGGCCTCCTGCCGGAGGATCCCTTGGAGCGGATCCTCTTGGGCGGGGGCGCGGGGTTTTTGCTCGCCGGCCTCGCCTTGTTCTGGCTCGCCGCGGCCGGGGCGCTCCGGGCCCCCCTCGTGTGGCTCCTCGCCCTCCTCGCCTGCTGGGCGGCGGGCCGGCGGGAGGAGGCTGCCGCGCCGCCGCCCGGAGGGGAGGGCGCTCCCTCCGGCGGATGGGCTTGGCCTCCCCCCCGGGCGGCGGCGTGGGCCCTGGGGGCGCTCTTGGTGCTCCTCTTTTCGGGGAGCCTCATCGAGGCGCTTCATCCCAGTCCCCGGTCCTACGATCCTCTCGCGCACACGCTCGCCTACCCGCGCCTCTTCGCCCGGGAGGGAGGGCTCGTCTTCACGCCCGAGAGCCCCCTCTATTTCGTCATCGCGGGCTATTGGGAGCTCCTCCTGGCGGGGCTCGCCCTCTTCGTCGGCTCGGACGTCTCGCTCCTGGCGCTGGCCCAGCTCCTGCACCTTGCGCTGGGGCTGGGGGGGACGGCCCTGGCGGTTCTCTGCCTCGTGCGCCGGCTGGCGCCGGGCGGGCGCGAGGAGCGCCTCGCCCTCGGGCTCTTCGGCGCCGCCCTCTTCGTCGGGATGCGCCCGGACGTCCACTACGTGCGGCTGTTCCCCCTCCTCGCCGTCGAGGCGAAGTCCGACCTCGTCGTGGCCGCCCTCCAGGCGGCGGGCGCCCTGGCGCTCCTTGAAGCGGCGGGGAGGGAGGGGAGGCTGCGTCGGGGGGCCTGCCTGTTGGCCGGTTTTCTGCTGGGCGGGGCCGCCGGGGTGAAGATGACCGGAGGGCTCGCCGCCATCGGGCTGGGGGTGGGCTTCGGCCTCCTCCCGCCCGCCCCTCTCCCGCCCCGCGAACGGCTGCGCGCGGGGGGGTGGGCGGCGGCCGGGCTGGCCTGCGCGCTTCTTCCGCTCCTCCTGAAGAACTGGGCGGGAGTGGGAAACCCGGTGTATCCGCTCCTCGCCTCTTTTTTCGGCCGGTTCGAAAACCCCCTCTACTTCGAGATCGTGGCGGGGCTGGGCCCCGCGGAGGAGCGGTGGACCGCCCTCACCGTCCTCAGGCTGGCGTTCCCCTCGGCGCCTTTTCTCCTGCTGGCGGCGGCCCTCTGGAGGGGGCGGGCCCCGCGCGGGGTGTTCACGCTCTTGCGCTCG
>CAYMWZ010000081.1:6700-11020 GCA_964394385.1 uncultured Nitrospinaceae bacterium
GGCCGCGGCGGCGGGCCTTTTGTTCCCCCAAAACCTCCCGCAGCGCTATGCCCTTTTCGTCTCGGCCCTGGCGGCCGCCTGCGTCGCCTCGCTCGCGGGAGCGCTCATCGGGCGGATCCGCGCGCGCAGGGAGACCGGGCGGCTCCTCTCCTCCCCCTGGGCCCTTCCGGCGGCGTGGGCGGTGCTCGTCCTCTTGGCCCTTTTGCCCACCCACCTGGAGAACCGGCTCAAGCGCGCCTGGCGCGCGGCGGGCCGGGCGCCGAGCCTGAACGAGCGCGTCCTGGCGATGAGCCCGGTCTCCCGCTTCCAGAGCGGCTGGCCGGGGCGCCTGCCGCGGGGCGCGAGGCCCCTCACCTTCTATCTCCCCGAGCGCCTCTTCGCTCTGAGCCTGGGGTGGCGGCCCGTCGTGGCCGTCGAGGATCCGGCGATCGCTCCCCTCTTCGCCCGCGGGGGAGAGGGCGCCGCCCTGGAGGAGGCCCTCCGGGCCCGGGGGATCACCCACGTCTATTTCGAGTCGAGGATTCCGGTGCCGGAGAAGTTTCCCATCCAGCCGCAGGCCTTCGTCGAGCACCTGCGCAGGCGGGCCCCCCTCTGGCGGGCCGAGGGTTTTGAGATGTACGCCCTCGGGGGGGCAGGCGCGGCCGGGCGCGACTAGCCCCCCGGAGGAGGCGGGCTAGAGGGAGAGCGGTTGCGCCCGGGGGCCGCGGGGTGACACGATTGGGGCATCCAGGGCCCTCGCCCGCCAGCCCATCCGCCTCGAGCGAGGGGAGAGCGCCCATTCCGCGTCGGAGGCCGCCATGTTCAAGCTCAAGCCCCTCCACCAGGAGGCCATCTCCGCCGCCGTCAAGCGGGCGGAGCACTACCGCCTCCTCAACGAGCCCTCCCCGGCCGAGAGCATCTGCCTGGACGTGCTCGAGGTCGAGCCGGACAACCAGCAGGCCCTCATCACCCTGCTCTTGGCGCTGACCGATCAGTTCGACCAGCGCCTGAGCGCCGCGGTGAACCAGGCCCGCGAGGTGCTCCCCCGGATCCAGGACGAGTACAGCAGGGCCTACTACGAGGGCCTCATCTGGGAGCGGCGGGCCAACTCCCTCCTCAGGCGGGGGGACCCCGGCTCCGGCCCTCAGGCCTACGAGGGCTACCGCAAGGCGATGGAGTGCTACGAGCGGGCCGAGGAGCGCCGGCCCCAGGGGAACGACGACGCCATCCTGCGCTGGAACACCTGCGCCCGCGTCATCATGCGCCACCGCGAGCTGGAGCCGGCGGCGGAGGAGGCGTTCCAGACCTGGCTGGAGTAGGGCTTCCCCGGCGGGGGTGTCCTAGAGGCGCCAGAGGATGGCGGCGGCCGCGAGGGTGCCCGCGGCCGAGCCGCCGTAGAGCGCGAGATTCAGAAGGGGCCGGATCGGCTTGAGCCAGGGCTCGCTCAGCGCCGCGTGGAGCCTGTGGGCGGCGTGGAAGAGGGAGAGCGAGATCAGGACGAAGAGGAAGAGCGCGCCGGCCGGGTGCGAGGCGAGCCGGCGCATCCGCTCGTAGGCGAAGGCGTCCTCGCCCAGCCACCCGAGGGGCATGGCGATCCCGGTCAGGAGGATCATGGCCGGCAGGAAGAGCGCCGAGGCGACGCCCCCCGCCGAAAAGAGCGACCACCAGAGCGCTTCGTTCGATCTCGCCACGGCTAGCCCCTCGCGATGATCCAGTAGAGTATCCCCGAGACGACCGCCCACGCCGCGTAGTTGGCCCCCGCGATGAGGGCCTCGGGCACCCGCCCCTCGCCCATCGGGACGACGATGGCCTTGGGCGCGAGGTTGAACCAGGTGACGGAGTGGTAGAGGGTGAAGACGAGTGCCACGGCGTGCAGGGCGATCGCGGGGCCGGACTTGAGAAGGGCGAGCATCCCGGCGTAGGCGCTCTCTCCCCGGCCGAGCGCGTAGAGGAGCGCGAGGAGGATGAGGCAGTAGAGCCCCACGAAGATGGCCGTCGCCTCGCGGATGATGAAGAGGGTGTAGGGCCTGCGCTTGAGCCACCACAGGGCGGGCACGGGGCGGACGTAGGGCATCAGCGCGCCTCCCCCTTCCTCGGCAGGATCCAGCGCGCGAGCCAGTCGAGCGCGCCCGCCACCTTGGCCCGCTGGATGGCGCCCGCCGGGTCGACGTCTTTGGGGCACACGGCGCTGCACTCGCCCACGAAGGTGCACTCCCAGATGCCCTCGTGGCCGAAGATGGCCTCCCGCCGCCCCTCCCGCCCCTGGTCGCGCGAGTCGAGGTTGTAGCGCTGCGCGAGGGCGATGGCCGCCGGGCCGACGAAGGCGGGCTCGAGGTCGACGATGGGGCAGGCCGCGTAGCAGAGCAGGCAGTTGATGCACATCGAGTAGCGCTTGTAGGCGTAGAGGTCGGCCGGCGTCTGGAGGTACTCGCCCTCCTCGATGGTCTTCTCCTCGCCCGGGCTCCGGATCAGCCAGGGCTTGACCGAGGAGAGCTTCCTCATGAAGTCGTCCATGAGGATGATGAGGTCCCGCTCGACGGGGAAGCCGTTGAGGGGCTCGACCCGGATCTTGCGGGGGAAGTAGTCCTTGATGAAGGTGCCGCAGGTCAGCTTGGGCACCCCGTCGACCATCATGCCGCAGCTTCCGCACACCCCCATCCGGCAGGACCAGCGGTAGGAGAGGGTGCCGTCCACCTCGTCCTTGATGTAGTTGAGCGCCTCGAGGATCGTCCAGTCCTCGCGGAAGGGGGCGGAGAAGGTCTGGTAGGTCGGCTCCTTCTCCCGCTCCGGGCGGTAGCGGAAGACCTCGATCTCGATGGTTTTGCCCGTCATCTCCTCGCCTCAGCCGGCTTGCCGTAGACCCGCTCGCCCGGCGGCCATTTGGTGATCGTGACTCCCTTGTATTGGATGCGGGGCGCCCCCTCGGGGCGGTGGTAGGCGAGGCTGTGCTTGAGGTAGTTCTCGTCGTCCCGCTTGGGGTGATCCGTCCGCTGGTGGGCGCCGCGGCTCTCCCTGCGCTCGAGGGCGCTGTGGGCGATGGCCCCGGCCGCGTCGAGCATGTTCTCGAGCTCGAGGGCGGCGGTCAGCTCGGTGTTGAAGGTGAGGCTGCGGTCCTCGATGGCGATGTCGTGGAAGCGCTCCCGCAGCTCGGCGAGCTTGTCGCAGGTCCGCTTGAGGGCCGCCTCGTCGCGGAAGATGCCGGTCCCCTCCTCCATGGCCGTCAGCATCTCGCGCCTGAGCGCCGCGGGCCGCTCGCGCCCCCCCTGCTTGCGGACGAAGTTTTGGGCGATCCGCCTCTGCTCGTCCCCGGCCTGCCGCTCCAGGGAGGCCGTGTCGAGGCTGGGATGATCTTTCGCGAAGGCGCCCGCGGAGCGCCCCGCCCGCCTCCCGAACACGAGGAGCTCGGGCAGCGAGTTGGAGCCGAGGCGGTTGGAGCCGTTGATCGAGACGCAGGCCGTCTCCCCGGCCGCGAAGAGCCCCGGGAGCTCGGTGGCGGCGTCAATGTCGGTGTCGATGCCCCCCATCATGTAGTGGAGGACCGGGCGCACGGGGATGGGCTCATGGACCGGGTCGATCCCGGCGTAGTTGCGCGCCAGCTCGCGCGCGAAGGGGAGCCGCTCCTCGATCCGCTTCTCGCCCAGGTGGCGGATGTCCAGGAGGACGACGTCCCCGTAGGGCCCCGGGATCGTCCGGCCCTTCGCCCGCTCGTGGATGAAGGCCATGCTCAGGCGGTCGCGGGGGCCGAGCTCCATGGTCCGCATCAGCGGGTGGCGCGGGTCGCGGACGTCGAGGGGCTGGCCCAGGTTGTAGTCCTGGAGGTAGCGGTAGCCGTCCTTGTTCAGGAGGATCCCGCCCTCGCTCCGCACCGCCTCGGTGATGAGGAGGCCCGTCCCCGGCAGGCCGGTCGGGTGATACTGCACGAACTCCATGTCCTTGAGCGGCGCGCCGGCGCGGTAGGCGAGGGCCATGCCGTCCCCGGTCTTGACCGCCCCGTTGGTCGTGAAGGGGTAGATCCGGCCGGCGCCCCCCGTGCAGATGACCACGGCCCGGGCGGCGATCGGGACCACCTGCCCGCTGCGCAGCTCCATCGCGGCCACGCCCTGGCAGCGGCCCCCCTCGACGAGGAGCCTCGTGACGAACCACTCGTCGTAGCGCTTGATGCGCTCGTACTTGAGGGAGGTCTGGAAGAGGGTGTGCAGGATGTGGAAGCCCACCTTGTCGGCGGCGAACCAGGTGCGCGGGATCTTCATGCCGCCGAAGGGCCGGACCGCGATCTTGCCGTCGGGCTGGCGGTTCCAGGGGCACCCCCAGTGCTCGAGCTGGGTCAGCTCCCGGGGGCAC
>CAYMWZ010000082.1:0-6130 GCA_964394385.1 uncultured Nitrospinaceae bacterium
GCCTTCCTCGCCCTGGAGCGAATCCGGATCGCGATGGAAAAGTTCGGGATTGACTTCCGGACGGCGCGCGAGATGACAGCCGCCGGAAACGTCTTCACCACCCACACGCCCGTCCCCGCCGGCATCGACATCTTCCCGCCCGGCCTGATGGAGAAATACTTCCGACCCTATGCAGCCTCCCTCTCCTTGGACTGGGAAGAATTTATGGCCATGGGCCGGACGGATCCGGCCAACCCGGGTGAGCCCTTTAACATGGCCATCCTCGCCCTTCGCCTCTCCTCCGCCGCAAACGGAGTGAGCCGCCTTCACGGCGTCGTCTCGCGCCGCATGTGGAGATCCCTGTGGCCCCAGCTGCCCGAGGAGGAAGTGCCCATCCCTTCCATCACGAACGGGGTCCACCTGCCGGGCTGGGTCTCGCCCGAGATGAAAAGCCTCTTCAACCGCTATCTCGGCCCTCGCTGGATGACCGAGCCCGACATTCCCGAGACCTGGGAGCGCGTGGACCGGATCCCCGCCACCGAACTCTGGCGGACGCAGGAACGTGCGCGGGAGAGCCTCGTCACCTTCTGCCGCCAGCATCTCACCGAGCACTGGTCGAGCCGGGGGCTTTCCAAGAGCCGATTGGACCTGGCCTCCGAGATCCTCGATCCTGGGGCCCTCACCATCGGTTTTGCCCGGCGCTTCGCCACCTACAAGCGCGCCACCCTCCTCCTTCAGCAGCCCGAGCGGCTGACCGCGCTTCTTTCTGACAAAGACCGTCCCGTCCAGATCGTCTTCGCCGGCAAGGCGCACCCCCGGGACATGGAGGGGAAATCCTTCATCCGCGACATCATCAACTTCGCCCGCCAGAGCAGCGTGCGCAAACGCGTCGTTTTCCTGGAGGACTACGACATCAACGTCGCCCGGCGCATGGTCCATGGAGTGGACCTGTGGCTCAACAACCCGCGCCGGCCCCAGGAGGCGAGCGGAACGAGCGGCATGAAGGCGGCCGCCAACGGGGCTCTCAACCTGAGCGTCCTCGACGGCTGGTGGGCGGAGGGCTACCGGAGCGACCTGGGTTGGGCCATCGGCGCCGGAGAGGAGTACCAGGACGCCGCCTACCAGGACAAGGTGGAGTGCGACAGCCTTTTCGACCGCCTGGAGCAGGAGGTGGTGCCGCTCTTCTACGACCGCTCCTCCGATGGGATCCCACGCGGCTGGGTGGAGTTCATGCGCTCCTCACTGAAGGGGCTCTGCCCCGTCTTCAACACGAACCGGATGGTGCGCGAGTACGCCGAGCGCTTCTACCTTCCCCTGGCGCGCCACCGCTCCTACCTTCTCAGCGACAACATGGCGCCAGCCAAGGCGCTGGCCGAATGGAAAGAAAAAGTGCGGAAAGCCTGGCCGCAGGTGCGGGTGAAAAACATTTTGATCGACAGGAACGGCGTCGTGCCAGTCGGGACGGCCATCTGCGTGGGGGCCGACGTCGACCTCGGGCCTCTCTCCCCTTCCGACGTCCGGGTGGAAATCTACCAAGGGCCCATCGACGCGAGCCACAAAATCACGGAAGGCAAGCCGTCCGTCATGAACGCGGCCAACGATCTGGGAAACGGAAGCTACCACTTCCAAGGGCAAATCATCTGCGAGACCGCGGGGTCGAGAGGGATTTCGGTCCGGGTGCTGCCGAACCACCTCGACCTCCCTCAACCCTTGGGGATGCATCTCCTCACCTGGGGCTGATCCGCCGGGCACGCGCGCCGGGAGGAGGAACGGACGCCATGAGCGAAAACGCCATTCACGTGATCGAGATCGGACAGGGCGGGCGCATCCACCTCCCCAAGGAGGTGATGAAGGCCCTAGGCGTCGCGCCGGGGAACCAGATCAAAATCGAGGTCCGCGGCGACCTCGCTTCCATCGCCCGTCACAAGGTGAAAGATCCCTTCGCCGAAGCCGCCAAGAAAAAAACCCCAGAGCTCAAGGATCTCATGGCCCAGCAAGAAGCCCGCAAGAAGGAGGCCGCGCGGGAATTCGAAAAGCGCGTCCAGGAAAAGCCCGAAGTCCGGCCCGAGGATCGGGAGGATTTTTGGCGGTGAGCCAGACGGCTGAGGAGCTTATCCCCCCCCGGCGGCGGCCGGGCCAGAGAAACCGCGGGGGGACGGCGCCCCGCCTAGAGCGCGAAGCCTGCCTCGAGGCGCACCTTCGCGGCTTGGCGCAGCGCCTCCATGTGCCGCAAAAAGAGGAGCGTCCTTCTCTCTTCGAGGAGCCTCTCGCGGAGGCCCTTCTCCTGCTCGGCGAACTTCCCCCCGTCAAGAACAGCGGGATCCACGCAGCGAAGCAACAGGACATCCCGTCCGGACACGTGGCGGGCGTATTCACCCTTCTTGAGGCGGTAGACGGTCCGCACGAATTCAGCGTCTCCCCCCAGCTCGGGCGGCACCGCCGTGCGGGTAAAGGCATCCGGAGCGAGGACCTGGACGCCCACCTCCTTGGCCAACCTCGCGAAGTCGCGCTTCCCCTCTCGAAGCTCCTGAAGCCACGCTTCGGCCTTATTGCGGGCGATCTCGCCGCCCTTCTCCTCGAGATAACTCTGCCGGACCTTCTCGGCCACCTCGGCGAGGGGAGGAATGAAGGGCTCCCGGATGTCGAGCAGGCGCACGAACAAAACTCCCTTCTCTCCATCCTTCTCGATCGATAGCCTCCCCTTTTCCTTCAAGCCGAAGACGAGCTCGGCCATGATCTCCCCCTCGGGGAGCGAGGCGGGGGGAGTCTCTCGCTCGAAAAATCCCGTCTCCCCCAGGCGCAGGCCTGAGAGCGCGGGGGAGCTCTTTTTGTCCTCCACGGCATAGCGCACCGTGCGCAACTCCCTCCGGGCCAGGGCCCGCGCCTTGGCTTCGCGCAGATCCTTTTCCACCTCAGCGCGCACCTCCTCCAAGGGGCGCTGGCGGCCGATTTGGCGCTCCCTCACCCAAATCAGGTGATATCCAAATGCGGTGCGCAGGGGTTCGCTCACCTCCCCCTTCTTGAGAGAAAAGGCCACCTTCTCGAGCTCGGGGAGCATCTCCCCCCGGCCAAACGTGCCGAGGTCGCCTCCCTTCTGGGCCGCCGGATCTTGGGAGTGTTCGCGGGCCAGGGCGGCGAAGTCCGCTCCCTTGATTATGCGCTCCCTGAGGTCGGCGAGCTTTTTGCGGGCCTCTTCGGCCGCATCGCGCTGGGCGTCAGGGGGAAGCTTGAGAAGGATCTGGCTCACCGACACCTGATCCTTGAGGGCATAGCGGGAGCGGGTCTCCTCATAGCGGGCCTGCACCTCCGCCTCGGTGAAGGAAACCTGCGGCGAGACCACCTCGTACGGGAGGTACCACCACTGCGCCTTGCGCTGGAGGCCCACCCGGAAGGCTTCCTTATTCTTCTCATAATGTGCCTTGAGATCCCCCTCGAGCGCAGGCACATCTTTGGCGAAGAGGGCCGGGGTGAGCCGAATGGCCTCCACCCTGACGCGCTCGTTGAGCCAGCGGTAGGCCTCGCGCACCTCCAGATCGCTCACCGAGGCCCCCATGCCGATATAGCGGCGCAGACGCTCGGCGATGATGATTTGGCGCTGGTCTTCCTCGAACTGACGAGGGCTGATCCGGTTCGAGTCGAGGAGCTGGCGGTAGAGGCCCGGATCGAAGCGTCCGCCGCGCTGAAAGTAGGGCAGCTCCTGAATGCGGAGGGCCACCTCGGGGTCAGTTACCCGGATGCCCAGCCGCTCGGCCTCCTGAAGCTGGAGCTTCTCGGTTACCAGGTTTGCAAGGGTGCGCTGGCGCAGCCCAAGCCGCGCAGCCACCTCTTCGGTGAACTCCTGCCCGAGCTGGCGCCGGAGGACCTCGGCCTGCTGGAAATACTGCCGCTCGTACTCCTGGACCGTGATGGGGGTCTCGTTCACCCAAGCAGCCACCCGCCCCCCCTGGACCGCCGGGCCCTGGGAGAGGGTGAAACCGCCCCAGGAGACGAACGTCACCGCCACGAAGGCCAAGAGGCCCTTGAGAACCCAGGTATTGCCTTTTTCCCGCAAATATCGAAGCATTCGCCGAAGTTCTCCGGACAGTCGCTCTTTAGCTTTTGTCCCGGCGGGAGAAGCCCCAGCAGGGGCAGGCGGCCACCCAAAATATCCCACCTGTCTGACCCCCGCAACCGCCGGCTCAAGGGGGAACCCCCCCACATGCGCCCCGCCGCCCGGCCCAACCGGCGGTCGGCCGCCGGGGCGGTTTTCCACTAAGCTTTGGTTTTACTTGCTTTTTTCCACCTCGGATGCTACAAACGGGCGTGCTTTCATGAAGAACCTGATGCCGCCGTCCGCCCCGTGGGGTCCCCTCCAACATGGTCCTTAATCCCATCCTGGGACTGTTTTCAAATGACCTGGCCATCGATCTCGGCACGGCGAACACGTTGGTCTACGTCAAGGGCAAGGGCATCGTCCTCCGCGAGCCTTCCGTGGTCACCGTGCACAAGGACACCAAGCAGATCCTCGCCGTGGGCTCCGAAGCCAAGGCCATGCTCGGCCGCACCCCTGGAAACATCATCGCCATCCGGCCGATGAAGGACGGCGTGATCGCCAACTTCGACATCACCGAGGCGATGCTCCGCTACTTCACCCAGAAGGTGCACAACCGCAAGACCCTCGTCAGGCCGCGGATGATCATCTGCGTCCCCTCGGGGATCACCCAGGTGGAGAAGCGCGCCGTGCGCGACAGCGCCGAGAACGCCGGCGCACGCGAGGTGTACCTCATCGAGGAACCCATGGCCGCGGCCATCGGGGTAGGCCTGCCGATCGAGGAGCCCGGCGGGAGCATGATCGTGGACATCGGCGGAGGGACGACGGAGGTGGCCGTCATCTCCCTTGCGGGCATCGTGTATGCCCAATCGGTGCGCGTTGGCGGAGACGAGATGGACGAAGCCATCATCAGCTACATCAAGCGCAACTACAATCTCCTGATCGGCGAGCGCACCGCCGAGCAGATCAAGATAGAGATCGGCTCCGCCTACCAAGTCGGGGAGCGGAAAACCCTGGAGATTAAAGGGCGCGACCTGGTAGCTGCCATTCCGAAAACGATCGTCGTCAGCGACGAGGAAATCCGCGAATCCCTTTCCGAACCCGTGAACGCGATTCTCGAAGTCGTGAGAAACGCCCTGGAGAGCACGCCTCCCGAGCTTGCGGCCGACATCGTGGACCGCGGCATCGTCCTGGCGGGCGGGGGGAGCCTCCTGCGAGGGATCGACCTTTTGCTCCGCGAAGAGACCGGCCTGCCGGTCACGGTCGCTGAGGATCCACTCTCGGCTGTGGTTTTAGGGACGGGGAAGGTGCTCGACGAGCTTGATCTCCTCAGCAAGCTCGCCGTCTAGGAGAGCTGGACTCCCGATGGTGCGAGGTCTCCCGCTCTCCGCTGACTGAGATAGCGAAGAGGGGAATGTTTCAACTCATCCTGGAACGGCGCAACGCGACGCTGCTGACGACGCTCTTCGCGGTCAGCTTCATCCTGATGACCGTAAGCGTGCGCCGACACGGGGGAACGACCCTGATCGAGCGCGCCGCCCTCACCCTCTCCGGCCCGCTCATGGAGGCGGCCACAGCTCCAAAGCGGTGGGCCCGCGACTTTTGGCGCAACTATCTCTTCCTCCGCGACCTTCGCGAGCAAAACGCCGGCCTCAGAAGTGAACTTTCCTCCCTTCGGAGGCTCTCCCTCCAGTTCACCGAGCTTGAGTCGAAGGTCAAGCGCCTGGAAAACCTCTTGGGGAGCAGCCAGAAGCTCCCGACGCCCGTCCGCCTCGCCCACATCGTAGGCCGGGACGCAAGCCCCTACGGGCAAACCATCTTCGTCGACATGGGCAGCACCGACGGCGTGCGGCGCGGCATGCCCGTCCTCCACCAGGCCGGGGTCGTGGGCCGCATCTCCCGCGTTGGCAGAACCGTGAGCCAGGTCTTGCTCCTCACGGACTCGCGCAGCGCAGTGGACGTGGTCGTTCAGCGGACGCGCGCCCAGGGGGTCTTCTCCATGACCCCCGGAGGCAAGGGGGAGGTCCGATTCATGCCGGCGGACAGCGATGTAGAGCCCGGGGACCTCCTGATTGCCTCAGGCCTGGGCGGTATCTTCCCCAAGGGCCTTCCCGTGGCGTG
>CAYMWZ010000082.1:6140-10871 GCA_964394385.1 uncultured Nitrospinaceae bacterium
GAGCGAAGGCCAGACTGTTTCGCGGCTCCGAGCTGCTCGTCGAGGCCGAACTCCCCGAAGCTCCCTCCCGGCAGTTCGGCCTCGCCGCGATCTCGGGAGAGGCCCGCTTCGCCGACATCGTCCTGCGGGAGGGATCCCGGACCCTCTTCCAGGCGAGTTTCGGGGAGGCGAAGCCCGCGGTCGATTTCAACATCCTCGAGGAGATCCTGGTCATGATGGTCCCGGCGAGGGAGGAACCCCTGCCGTGATCGCCCTCTTCTATTTCATCGTAGGGGCCGGGACGATTGTTTTTCAAACCGCCGTGGCCGAGTACTTCGACGCTTGGACGACAGCGCGGCCCGACGCGATGATCCTGGTCACCCTCTTCCTCGGCCTCCACCGGGGGCGCGAAGCAGGGCTCATCGGCGGCTTCTTCCTGGGTCTCCTCCAGGATGCCCTCTCAGGGGGGCTCCTCGGTGCGAACGCCCTCTTAAAGGGGCTCATCGGACACGCTGCGGGAAGCCTGAAACGGAACGTCGCAGGCCGGGACTCGATCTTCCACGGCGCCCTGGGCCTCTTCGCCACCGCCTTCGATAAGGTTTTGGCGGTAGGACTGACGGCTGTCTTCCTCCCCGATCTTCCAATTCATGCGAACTACTGGCTGGTGGCGGGGAAAACCATTGCCCTCAACACATTGCTCGCGCCGCTCTTCGTCGGTTTGCTTGGAAGTGCAGAGGGTCGCGTCCTTCCCTCGGCGGCCGGTGCCCCTTATCCGGAGCGTCCCTGAGCCCATGTCCCGCCGCACCTTCAACCGGATGAACGCCGAGACGCCGGAGGCCATGCGCCGCCGGGTCCGGTGGCTGGCCTTCTGTTTCAGCCTGTTCTTGTTCGCGCTCTTCATCCGCCTCTGGCATCTCCAGGTGCTTCAGGGGGAGAAGTTTCGCAATCTTTCGGAGAACAACCGCATCGCCTACCGCATCGTCCGCAGCCCGCGGGGCTTGATTTACGACAGAAACGGCCGGCTCCTGGCGGACAACAGGGCCTCCTTTAACCTGTATCTCATCAAAGAGAACACCAACGATCTCGACGGCGTCGTTCGCCACTTGGCCCGCCTAACGGAGCAGCCCTATGACGAGCTCCGTCATAAAGTATGGCGAGCCAATCCATTCCGGCCCTTCCTCATCAAGGCGGACGTGGACCGCCGCACCGTGGCCTTCATCGAGGAGCATCGCCCCGATCTGCAAGGGGTCTACATTCAGGTCGCCCCCTTGCGGAACTACCGCAACCAAAACCGCGCGGGGCACGTCTTAGGCTACCTCGGCGAGGTAGACGGACAACAGCTTCAGGATCTCAAGCATCTCAACTACCGCCAGGGAGACCTGTTGGGCAAGTACGGCATCGAACTCTCGTATGAGCGCTATCTCCGCGGAGACAGCGGCTTCAAACAGATCGAGGTGGACGCCTATGGCCGAGAGTTGCGCGTCGTCCGGCCCTACGTCGAAAAACCGGGGAACAACCTCGAGCTCACCGTAGACGACGCGCTTCAGACCAAGGCCGAGGATCTCTTCCGCGACTTCGAGGGCAGCATCATTGCCATCGATCCAAACGACGGGGCCATTTTGGCCATGGTGAGCAACCCCTCCCTCGATCCGAACCTCTTCGCGGGGGGCATGCGGTCCAACGCCTGGAATGCCCTTACAAGCGACCCCCTGCGCCCCCTCGAAAACCGGGCCACCCGGGGCCAGTATCCTCCCGGATCGATTTTCAAGATCGTCATGGCCTTCGCCGCTCTCGACGAAAATGTTGTCAAGCCCGAGGAAAAGATTCACTGCCCCGGCTCCTTCGCCTTCGGCCAAAGGCTCTTCATGGACTGGAAGGAGGGTGGGCACGGCTCCCTCGACCTCGTCCAGTCCCTCGCCCAGAGCTGTGACGTGTACTACTACACCATGGGCAACAGGTTGGGCATCGAGCGGATCGCCAAGTACGCCCGCATGTTCGGAATGGGGACGCCCACCGGCTTTGCCCTGCGCGAAAAAGGAGGGCTCGTCCCTTCGGACGAGTGGAAGCAGCGCCGCTTCAGGGAGAAGTGGTACCCGGGAGAGACGATCAGCGTCGCTATCGGCCAGGGCTTCATCCTCATCACTCCGCTCCAAGCCGCCAACCTCATCGCCGCCGTGGCCAACGGCGGAACCCTGTGGAAACCCCACGTGGTGCGTCGAGTCATCGGCCAGGGAGGGGAGGTCATCTACGAGAACAAACCCACCCCCCTGCGGAGGATCCCCATCAACCCGGAAATCTTCGAGCAAGTCCGACGGGGCCTTCTTGAGGTGGTGAACGGGGCTCACGGCACTGCCAAGAAAGCGGCCCTTCCCGACGTGCGCGTGGCGGGCAAAACCGGAACCGCCCAAACCGTGCGCCTCAATCTCACAGGCCGAAAGACCAAACCCGAGGATCTCCCTCGGCAATTCCGCGACCACGCATGGTTCGTCGCCTTTGCCCCATTCGATCAACCCAAGATAGCGATCGCCATCCTGGGTGAGCACACGGGGCGCCCGGGCTCCTACTTCGCCCCGATCGCCCGCAATCTCATCTCCTTCTACCTGAGCCTGAAAAGGCCGCCCGACGCGCTGGCTTCAAAAGCCGGGGATCAAGCCGTGGCCTCCTCCCCCAGCAGCTCTCGGCAGGAGAGCCAGCCGTGATCCGAAACAGCATCACTCCGTCCGCTCCGCGATCTCCCCTGCGCCGGGCGCTCGGGCAGGTTGATTGGATCATGGTCGCCGTGACCATCGCCCTTTCAGCCTTCGGCGTGCTCATGATCTACAGCGCGATTCACTCCAACCCCGAGCTTCTCGCCAGCGGCCTCCACTGGAAACAGGCGCTTTGGTCTTCCATCGGGCTGGCCCTCCTCGGTTTCATCCTTCTTTTCGACTATCACCACCTCACCCGGATGGCTTACTTTCTCTACGCGCTTGTGCTCATCCTCCTTCTCCTCGTGCTCTTCACCGGCAGGGTCGTGTATGGCGCCAAGCGGTGGCTTGTCTTCGGCCCCTTCCGGTTCCAACCCTCCGAACTCGCGAAGCTCGCCGTCATCATCGTCTTCGCGCGATACTTCAGCGCCCGCGAGAACACCGAGCCGCTCCGTCTGTCGGAGCTGTTCTTGCCCCTCCTCTTTGTCCTCGTCCCCGTTTTTCTCGTGGCGAAACAGCCCGACCTCGGCACCGCCTTCACGATTTTGCTGATCGGGGCGACGATGGTGTTTTGCGTGGGGGTGGAGAGGCGCGTCGGCATCTTCCTGGGGGCGACCGCGCTCACCTTGGCGCCGCTGGCATGGCTCTTTCTAAAAGACTACCAACGCGGCCGCATCCTCACCCTTTTCAACCCCGAGGCAGACCCTCTGGGAGCAGGGTATCAGAGTCTCCAGAGCAAAATCGCGGTCGGGAGCGGGGAACTCTGGGGAAAGGGGCTCCTCCAAGGGACCCAGAGCCGCCTCCACTTCCTGCCGGAGAAGCACACCGACTTCATCTTCTCGGTCCTGAGCGAAGAGCTGGGATTCGTCGGAGGAACCATCCTCCTCGTCATCTTCTTGATCTTCATTCACCGATGCATGGTCACTGCCCTAAGCGCGGGTGATAAGGAGGGAACCCTCATCGCCACCGGCGTGGCGGCCTCCTTCTTCCTCTACACGGTCTTCAACATCGGCATGACCCTGGGCCTCATCCCCATTGTGGGCATCCCCTTGCCCCTGGTGAGCTATGGAGGCAGCGCCTCGCTCGCCTCCTTCATCGCGGCGGGGCTCGTCATCAGCGTGAGGTTGAGACGAAAGAGTTTCGCTCCATTTTCGCCATAGCACCCCCCCCTAGATCGCTCCGGCCTCCTCCCTCCAGAAACGGTGGGACTTTGAACCTCGATTTCCGGAGTTGAAAAATCCCTCTGGTTCCCTCACTATGGGGAAAGTTGTCCCGCGCCGGGGCGAAACTGCCGGCTCGGGCGCACCATCAAGCGATATGAATCGCCTCCCTGCCGGGAATGGGAGGCCTTAACAGGTTGAAAAAATGCATTTAGACTACGCACGGGACGTGCTTCCGTTCGTCCAGAAGCCTTCTCGCTATCTGGGCAACGAAATCAACGCCATCCGCAAGGACCTCTCCCGGGTCCGCAACCGCGTCGCCCTGGCCTTTCCCGACAGCTACGAGGTGGGGATGTCGCACAACGGCATCCGCATTCTCTACCACCTGCTCAACGAGCGGGAGGACATCGCCGCGGAGCGGGTTTTCCTCCCCTGGAGCGACTTTGAGCGTATCCTCCGGGCAAAGGACGCCCCCCTTGCCACCCTGGAGAGCCGGACCCCCGTCCGCGAGTTCCACATCCTGGGGATCTCGCTCCTCTACGAACTGGCGGCAAGCAACGTGGTGCTCCTGCTCGACCTCACCGGCATCCCCCGGAGGGCGGCCCACCGCCGCAGGGATGACCCGCTCGTCGTGGGGGGAGGGCCCGTCACCTTCAACGTCGAGCCCATGGCCCCCTTCTTCGACGCCGTCGCCCTGGGGGATGGGGAGGAGCTCTTCCCCGAAATCGTGGACGTCCACGAGGAGTGGCGCCGTTCGGGAGAACCCCGCGAGGCGCTGCTCGAGCGGCTCGAGCGCCTCCAAGGCATCTATGTTCCCAGCCGCTACATCGTCGACCACGAGACAGACGGCAGGGTTCGGGGCTTCCGCCACGTGAGCGGCCACCGGCGGCCCGTCCTCGCCCGGG
>CAYMWZ010000083.1:0-10723 GCA_964394385.1 uncultured Nitrospinaceae bacterium
AAGATCCTCTGGCTCACCCTCTGGAAGGGGTTCGTGAGCAGGAGCGCGTATTGAGCCCCGCGGGCCGCCGGAGGAGGGAAGAGGGGACCTTGGGCAGACGCCTCTCCGGCGCCCTCGCGGTGATCCCCGCCCGGTGGGCCTCGACCCGCTTCCCCGGGAAGCCCCTGGCGGCGCTCGCCGGCCGGCCCATGATCGAGCACGTCTACCGGCGGGCGCTCAGGGCGGAGCGGGTGGGGCGGGTCGTGGTGGCGACCGACGACGAGCGGATCGCCCGCGCCGTGCGGGCCTTCGGGGGGGAGGCCGTGATGACCCGCTCCTCCCACCCGAGCGGGACGGACCGGGTGGCCGAGGTGGCCGCCGGGCCCGCGGGGGAGGGCGCCCGGGTCGTCGCGAACGTCCAGGGGGATGAGCCCCTCATCTGCCCGGAGGACATCGACCGGGCGCTCGCGCCCCTCCTCGAGGAGGGCGGGCCCGAGATGTCCACCCTCGCGGTGCCGCTCGCGGCGCCGGAGGATTTTTTGGACCCGAACGTGGTAAAGGTGGTGGTCGGGGGGAAGGGGGACGCCCTCTACTTCTCGCGCGCCCCCGTGCCCCATCCCCGGGACCTCGCCGGGCCGGCCTCGGGGGAGGCGTTGCGAAGAGCCTGGGCCGCCCTCGCGCCCCGGCCCTTGAGGCACCTGGGCTTTTACGCCTACCGGCGGGACTACCTCATCCGCTTGGCGGGGCTCCCGCCCACCCCGCTCGAGCGGGCCGAGCGCCTGGAGCAGCTGAGGGCCCTTGAGGACGGGGCCCGCATCCGGGTGGTCGAGGCCGCGCGCGACGCGGCGGGGGTGGACGTGCCCGAGGATCTGGCCCGCCTGGAGGCGGACCTCCGGCTTCGCTCCGCCCTCGAGGAGGAGGTGCGCAGGTGGCCAAGTACATCTTCGTGACGGGGGGCGTCTTGAGCTCCCTGGGGAAGGGGCTCGCCTCCGCCTCGATCGGCGCCCTCCTGGAGGCCCGGGGGCTTCGCGTCACCCTTCAGAAGTTCGACCCCTACCTCAACGTCGACCCCGGCACCATGAGCCCCTTCCAGCACGGGGAGGTGTTCGTCACCGACGACGGGGCCGAGACGGATCTCGACCTCGGCCACTACGAGCGCTTCACCCACGCCCGCATGCGCCGGGAGAACAATTTCACCGCGGGGAAGATCTACTACTCCGTCATCACCAAGGAGCGGGTGGGGGACTACCTGGGCGGGACCGTCCAGGTCATCCCCCACATCACGGACGAGATCAAGAACTGCTTCCGCGCCGTCGACCAGGGGGAGGACGTCATCCTCTGCGAGATCGGCGGCACGGTGGGCGACATCGAGAGCCTGCCCTTCCTCGAGGCCATCCGGCAGTTCCGCTACGACCTGGGCACCGACAACGTCCTCCACATCCACGTAACGCTCGTCCCCTTCATCAAGGCCTCCGAGGAGCTCAAGAGCAAGCCCACCCAGCACTCGGTCATGAAGCTGCGCGAGATCGGCATCCAGCCCGACGTCCTGCTGTGCCGGACGGAGGTGCCCTTGACCGCCGAGGTCAAGCGCAAGATCTCGCTTTTCTGCAACGTCCCGCCCAGCGCCGTCATCACGGCCATCGACGTGGACACGATCTACGACGTCCCCCTCAAGTTCAACGAGGAGGGCCTGGACGAGATCGTCGTGAAGCGCCTGGGGCTCGCCCATGCCCGGCGGCCGGACCTGAGCGTCTGGCGCGAGGTCGTGCGCAAGGTCCGCGAGAGCACGCTCCAGACCGACATCGCCATCGTGGGAAAGTACGTGGACCTCAAGGAGTCCTACAAGAGCCTCTCCGAGGCGCTCGTCCACGGGGCCATCGCCAACGACGTGAAGGTCAACCTCCACTACGTGGACAGCGAGGAGATCGAGCGGCGGGGCGCCTCGCCGCTCCTCTCCCGGGCCCACGGAATCCTCATCCCCGGCGGCTTCGGCGAGCGGGGGATCGAGGGCAAGATCTCGGCCATCCGCTACGCGAGGGAGAGCCTCGTCCCCTTCTTCGGCATCTGCCTGGGGATGCAGTGCGCCATCATCGAGTACGCCCGCAACGTCTGCGGCCTGGAGGACGCGAACAGCGCCGAGTTCCACGCGGGGACGCCCTATCCCGTGGTGGCCCTGATGCCCGGCCAGGAGAACGTCGGCAAGGGGGGCACGATGCGCCTGGGGTCCTACCCGGGCATCCTCCGGCCGGGCTCCCTGGCCTCGAAGGTCTACGGCGGGGCCGTCCGCATCGAGGAGCGCCACCGCCACCGCTACGAGGTGAACAACGCCTACCGCGAGGCCCTCGAGGAGGGGGGGCTGCGCTTCTGCGGGCTCTCCCCCGACGAGCGCCTCGTCGAGATGGTGGAGCTCGCCGGCCACCCCTTCTTCCTCGGCTGCCAGTTCCACCCCGAGTTCAAGAGCGCTCCCTTCGCCCCGCACCCCATCTTCCGGGCCTTCATCGCCGCCGCCAAGAAAGCGCGGGGCGAGCTCTTCAACTGAGGGCCAGGTCCCGGGGAGGGGCGCCGTCTCCGCCCGAGCGGCCCTCCGCCAGGAGGCGTGGATTTTGGTCGAGCAGCGCGCGGTCGAGATCGGCGGGGTCCTCGTCGGGGGGGGCGCTCCCCTGGCCGTCGTCGCGGGCCCCTGCCTCGTCGAGAGCGAGACCCTGGCGCTTGAGTGCGCCCGGGCCGTGCGGGCGGCGGCCGAGGCGGCCGGCATGCGCCCCATCTTCAAGGCCTCCTACGACAAGGCCAACCGCAGCTCCGGGCGCTCCGCGCGGGGGCCGGGGCTCAAGGAGGGGCTCAGGATCCTCGCCGCGGTGCGCGAGGCCACCGGGCTTCCTCTCCTCTCGGACGTGCACACCGCCGAGGAGGCCCGGGAGGCCGGCCGGGTGCTCGACGCCCTCCAGATTCCCGCCTTCCTCTGCCGGCAGACGGACCTCCTCCACGCGGCGGGCCGGACGGGCAAGCCGGTCAACGTGAAGAAGGGCCAATTCCTGGCCCCCGAGGACATGGTTCACGTGGTGGCCAAGCTCCGCGAGGTGGGTTGCGAGCGGGTGCTCCTCACCGAGCGGGGGACCTCCTTCGGCTATCACAACCTCGTCTCCGACATGCGGGCCCTCGTCATCATGCGGGAGACGGGCTGCCCCGTAGTCTTCGACGCCACCCACAGCGTCCAGTCGCCGGGCGGGCTGGGGGATCGGAGCGGCGGCGAGCGCCGGATGGTGCCTCCCCTGGCGCGGGCCGCGGCGGCCGTGGGAGTGGACGCCTTCTTTGTGGAGTGCCACCCGCGCCCCGACGAGGCGCCCTCCGACGGGCCCAACATGATCCCCTTGTCGGATCTCGCCCCCCTCTTGGAGACCCTCGCCGCCATCGACGCCGCCCGCCGCAAGGCCGAGGGGAGGCGGAGGGCGTGAGGGCGGGGGCCCTGCGGGGAGCTGCTTGGCTCGCCCTCCTTCTCGCCCCCCTCGCGGCCTGCGCCCGCTACGAGGCCATCCCCTGGCGCGAGGCGCCCGGCCACGCCGCCTCGCCCGCCTCCTTGGGGGAGCGGCTCTCGGGGGCGCTCGAGCGGCAAGTCCGGGAGGAGGCCCAGCGCCTCGGACGCCTGCGCCGGGGAGAGGGTCCCGCCCGCAAGGAGGGCGCGCCCCTGCGCGTTGTGGTGGCCGCCTTCCCCGAGGCGGGGGCGGGGGTCCGGACCCGTTTCAGCGAGCAGATCGAGCGCTCCCTCCGGGAGGCCCTGGCACGATCCAGCGCCTTCGAGGTGCTCGTCGGCGGGGAGTCGGTGGCCTGGCAGGAGGCGATCGTCGGGTCCCTCGCGGCTCCCCCTGAGGCGTCGAAGGGGGGTGTCATAGGGGGTCTGCCGGAGGGGGCCGAGGGAGGCTCCGCAGCGGGGGGCCGGAGCCGGGAGGCCGAGCTGGACGGCGACCACCCCCTCCGGGGGCTCTGGCCCCAGGCGCGGGGAGGGAGGTACGGGGAGGATTCGGCCGTGTTCTCTGCCTCGATCTTCGACGCGGATGCGGCCGTGTTCGGCGCCTACGCCCTGGGGCCGGAGCGGGTGCGGGTGTGGGCCGCGGTGGTGCTGAGCGCCCCCCCGCGGACTATCTACTATGTGCGGGGCCTGGAGGACATCTTCGGCCTCCCCGAGCGCATGGAGAGCGGGCGCATTTATCTTGCCCACGCCCGGGATGCCCTCCCCCGGGGGGCCGCGCCACAGCCGGCGCTCGCCTCGTGGGTGCCCGCCCGCCCGCGGGCCCGCCCCAGGCAGCCCCCCTTGTGGGGGGAGGCCGCCTTCGAGGTGGTGCTGGAGCGGATCGACCACATGGGCGTGCGCTCGCGCCTGGCCGGGGGCGAGGCCCTCGATGCGCGATCCGTGGTGGTGGGCCGGGTGGCGGCCCGCTCGCCCAGGTACGTGTACGGGTTCGCGGTGGACCGGACGGGGAGCGCCGAGGAGGTGCTCGCCTCCCCCGAGGAGCGGGGCAGGCCCGCCCGGGTCGAGCCGGGGAGGTTCGCCCAATTCACCGCCCGCCTTCTTCCCTCGGGACGATCCTACCGCCTCTATTTTGTCTCCTCGGGTGCCTCCTTCGCGGGGCGGGAGGTGGTCGAGGCGGCCCGCCGACGCCTGGGAGTCGGGCGCGGCGCGGGCGCGGGAGCCGCCCGAGGTTTCCAGGATGCGGCGGACGGCGCGCCGACGGCGCCCTGGTTCGTCCCCCCCGGCCAGGAGCGGCTGATCCTCGCCGAGGGCTTCGACCAGGAGGTCTTCTGGTTTTTCCGGAGGCAGGAGGAGGAGGCCCCGAAAAGTTCCCCGGCCGGCCGCAGATTTTGATAAGATAGATGGCGTATCATCGCTCGTGCTTCCTTCCGTCGGCTTGAGGAAATTCCGGCAACCCGTCACGGGAGAGGCCCCATGTCCTCTTCCCCGAAGTCTCTAAGACCCGAGTTGGGCTTCTCCTTTCTCGGCCCGGCCACTCGGCTGGAGGGTTCTCTCCGGTTTTCGGGCCACATGCTCTTGAACGGCCTCTTCAAGGGAGAGATCGCCGGGAAGGGACGGCTCGAGATCGGAGAGGCCGCCCAGGCCGAGGGGCGCATCCAGGCGGATGAGCTCATCCACCGCGGGCGGAGCCAGGGGGACCTCCGCGCGGGGCAGCGGCTCGAGCTCGGGGCCGGGAGCCTCCACCGCGGGGACATCCAGGCCCCCCGGGTCCGGATCAACCCCCGCGCCCGCCTGGAGGGCGCCCTCTGGATGCCGGATGCGCGCCCCGACCCCCCCCTCCGGCCTGAGGCCAGCCGGCGGCGGAGGAAGGCCGCGATCGCCCTGCTCGCTCTTCTGGCCCTGGGCGCCGCCTCCTCCGCCCTCTCGCGCGAGTCCACCCGCTACTTTCAGGCCGTGGTGGACCGGCTGGACCGGCTCTGGGAGATGCGGGCCGATGTCTGGTTCCTGGCGCGCGATTCCCGGGGGCCGGGCGGGGAGGCGCAGAGGCGCCAGGAGGAGCTGATAGAGGAGGCCCTTCGCCTGGAGGGCCGGGGGGCGCTCCCCGAGGCCGCCGCGCGCTTGGAGCAGGCGGCGGGCCTCAAGGGGCCCCGCACCGAGGCGGCCCGCTTCCGCCTCGCCAAGACGCTCGCCCGCCTGGAGCGCGCGGCGGACGCGGCCGCGCAGCTGGAGCTTCTCCTCAAGGAGGCGCCCGGCCACATCGAGGGGCGGATTCTCCTCGGGGATCTGCACTCCCGCGCGGGGCGCCTGCCCGAGGCCGCGCGCGCCTACCGGGAGGCCGCCCTGCGCGACCCCGAGGACGTCATCCTGAGGCGCCGCCTGGAGGGCGTGCAGGCCCGGCTGAACCCGACCTCCAAGCCGGCGCCGCCGGCCCCCGCCCCGCCCCCCACGCCCGAGGTGATTCTCGCCGAGGCGGAGCGCCACCTCGCCGAGAAGCGGTCCAGCCAGGCCGCCAACCTGCTCCGCAGGGGGGTCGCCCTCCATCCCCGGCATGCCCGCCTGCATTTCCAGCTGGGCGCGGCCTTGGCGGAGATGGGCTCCCAATTCGAGGCCGTCGAGGCCTACCAGAAGGTGGTGGAGCTGGCGCCCGATTGGCTGGACGCCTACGTCCGCCTGGGCGCCCTGCTCGAGGCGGCCGGACGCGACCGGGAGGCCATCGCCCTCTACGAGGGGGCGGGGAAACTGGACCGCGCGAACGTGGACATGTTCGTGCGGATCGCCCGGCTCCACAAGGTGCGGGGCCGCCGCAACGTGGCCTACGAGATGCTCCTCAAGCTGCGGGAGGAGCACCCCGGCTCGGTGGCCGTGCTGCTAGAGTTGGGGAGCCTCCTGTGGGAGAGCGGGAGGTCCGAGGAGTCGAAGGAGGTCTTCCGGAAGGTGCTCGAAATCGACCCCGACTCGGCCCCGGCGATGAACCGCCTGGCCTGGTTCAACGCCATCGAGGAGAAAAACCTGGAGCGCGGGATCGAGCTCTCAAAGAAGTCGCTCGATCTTCAGCCCGACACCCCTGCCTATCTGGACACCTTGGCCGAGCTCTACTTCCGCAGCGGCCAGCCCGTGGAGGCGATCCCCCCCATCCAGCGCGCGATCGAGCTCGATCCGAACAACCGCTACTACCGCCTTCAACTCGAAAAATTCAAGCGGGCGAGCCGATGAGAGGGAAGCCGGGGGTGCGGGCCCTCATCGGGGCCGTTTTGGTTGCCTTGACGATCCTCGGCGGCTGTACCACCATGCGGAAGACTCTGGATGCCATCATCGAGGGCCGGGCCGCCCCCCGGGGGGATCAAGCCGCCCGCTCAGGCCCCGGGCCCGCCCATCGCCCGGGTGGTGGAGAAGCCACATGGGCGTTCTGACGATTTCGCGGGAGCTGGGCAGTGGCGGGGACGCCATCGCCAAGCGGGTGGCGGAGGAGATGGGTTGGGCCCTCCTCGACAACGAGGGCTTCGCCGCCGCGGCCCGCTCCTACGGCTACGTGCGGGCGGAGCTCGAGCGGGTGGACGAGCGCCGGCCGGGCCTTGTGGACCGCTTCTTCCGCGACCGCCAGCTCGTCTATCTCGACACCATGAGGGCCATCGTCTACGAGTCGGCGCTGCGCGACAACTTCGTCATCCTGGGCCGGGGGGCGTACATCCTCCTGCGCGCCATCCCCGGCGTCTTCCGGGCCAGAATCGTGGCGCCCAGCGAGGTCCGCAAGGGGCGCTTGGTGCAGACCGAGGGGGTCTCCCCCTCCCTGGCGGAGGAGTTCATCGTCCACAACGACCGGGAGCGGATGTCCTACACGCGCTACTTCTTCGGCACCCAGTGGGGCGACCCGCGCGATTTCGACATGGTGGTCAACACAGGCTTCCTGGACGAGGAGGCGACCGCGCGGCTCCTGGTGAGGATCATGCGGAGGGAGGAGTACTCCCGGGTGGCCCCCGCGTCCTCGGAGAAACTGCGCAATCTCTCCTTCGCCCAGAAGGTCAAGGCCGCGCTGATGACGGACGAGCGCCTCGACGCGAGCGGCATCTCGGTCGAATGCCCGGCGCTCGGCCGGCTCCTGCTGCACGGGCGCGTGAACAGCGACGAGGAGAAGGAACTCGCCGAAACCATCGCCCGCTCGTTCGCCGGCGTGGACGCGCTGGAGAGCGAGCTGGTCGTCATGCCGCCCATTGAGGGATGGTATCCGGTATGAGCAGGCGCATGAGACCTCGCCCCGGCCAAGGGCCGGGCCCGCGCGGGAGCGGCTGGCGGGCGGCGCTTCTCCTGGCAGCTCTCGCGTGGGGGGCTTCCGGTTGTGGATGGGTCGTCACGCAGGCGGCGTACGAGAAGGACAAGGAGCAGACCCAGGGCCAGCTCCAGGTCATCCGCAAGCAGCTCCTCGCCCACACCCAGATCCTGGCGAACCACGGCAAGTCGATCAACGAGGTCCGCCTCCAGCTCCGGGACGCGCTCTCGGCCGCGAAGAAGCCCGAGGGGGAGGCCAAGCCAATGGAGGGGCCGGCCCCGGCCGTCGCGAAGGCGGCCCCCCCGCCCGAGGCGGGCTTCCCGCGGGGCAAGTCGATGTTCATCCGGAGCGTTTACGAGGGGCTTCCCCTCAACTACGCCGGGGGGTACCACGCCCCCCGCGGGGCCCGCTACCCCTACAAGCTCGCTCCCGGGACCCAGGTGGAGGTGCTCTCCGGAGACGATCGGGGCTTCACCCACGTGGAGGTTAAGTCGGGCCAGTGGAGGGGAAGGAAGATGTGGGTGCGCACCCGGTGGCTCGTCGAGCGGCCCGAGGCCCCCGGGCGGCCGAGGGGCCAAGGCTGAGAGGGCGCGCCCCCCTCAGATCCTCTTGAGGGCGTCCGCCAGGTCGTCCCGGAGCGCCTCGAAGTCCTCGAGCCCCGCCGAATAGCGGATGAGGCCCGGGGCGATCCCGCGCGCCCGGGCGCCCTCGAGGCCGAGATCCGCGTAGGCCATGCGGGCGTGATGCTCGACTTGGCTCTCCGTCCCCCCGAACCCGGCCGCCAGCACCGGGATGCGCAGCGCGTCGACCAGCCGGTCGGCCGCCTCGGGCCCCCCTGCCAGCTCGAAACTCAAAAGACCGCCAAAGGCTTTCATGAGCCGCCGCGCCATCGCGTGGTCGGGGTGGGAGGGGAGCCCCGGGTAGTGGACCCGCTTCACCTTCTTTGAGCCCGCCAGGTACTCGGCCAGGCGCAGGGCGGTCTCGCTCTGGCGCTCGACGCGGAGCGCCAGGGTCTTCATGCCGCGGTCGAGGAGGAAGGCCTCCTGGGGGCCGATGATGGCGCCCAGGAGGGCCTGCTGCTCCCGCAGAGCGTCGATGAGGGCCTGGTCCCCCGAGACCGCCCCCGCGAGGAGGTCGTTGTGGCCGGAGAGGTACTTGGTGGCGCTGTGCAGGACAAGGTCGGCGCCGAGCTCGAGGGGCCGGAGGAGGGCGGGGGAGGCGATGGTCGCGTCCACGAGGAGCCGGGCGCCGCGGGCCTGGGCCCATTGGGCCAGGCGGCCGATGTCGGGGACGCGCAGGGTGGGGTTCGAGGGCACCTCGGCGAAAAGGGCGCGCACGGGGCCGTCCGCCACCTGCTCCAGGGCGCGGGCGCCGTTCTCTGAGGTTTGCTCGACCACGACCCCGTAGCGCGCGAGGAGGTTGTCGGCCACATCCCGCGTGTGGCGGTAGCTCTCCCCGAGCAGGAGAAGGCGCGCGCCGGGAGCCAGGAGCGCCAGCAGGACGGAGGAGACGGCGGCCATCCCGCTCGAGTAGAGGAGGGAACCCTCCGCCCCCTCCAGCCTGGCCAGGCGGGCCTCGGCCGCCGCCTGGGTCGGGTTGGCGTAGCGGCCGTAGAAGAAGGTCCCCTCGCGCTCGCCCCGGTGGAAGGCGGCGAGCTCCTGGGCGCTCTCGAAGGTGAACGAGGCCGTCTGGAAGATGGGGGGAGCGAGGGATTTGCGCTCGTGGCGGCGCTCGTCGCGGCCCTCGGCCCCCCGGGGGGCCGGGGGCTGGCGGTCGGGTGGGGTTGGGCTCATCGGGCCTTCCGGGCGGGCCGATCAGGTGGCGGCGAGGGAGGCAAGCTGCTGCTCCACCGCCTCCTGGACGGCGCCGAGGTCGTTGGGGAGCTCAATGGGGGCGTTGGCGAAGCGGCAGTCGGCGCCCTCGATCCGCCGCTGGTGGTACTGGATCTTGAACTCGGTGAACTTCAGCCCGTGGGCCGTGGAGATGACGACCACCCGGTCCCGGGGGCCCACCTCGCCGCGGGCCACCAGCTTCTCGAGGGCGGCGAGGGCGACGCCCGTCTGGGGGCAGTTGTACATCCCGGTGCGGTCGGCCCGGGCGGCGGCGTTGGCGAGCTCCTCCTCGGTCGCGTGCTCGACCGAGCCCTCGAAGGTTTTCAGGGTCTGGATGGCGCGCTGGATGCTCACCGGATTTCCGATCTGGATGGCGGTGGCGAGGGTGGGCCGCGCCTCGACGGGCTGGTACTCCTTGAACCCCGTCCGGTAGCTGCGGTAGAGGGGGTCGGCCCGCTCGGCCTGGGCGCACACGATGCGCGGGAGCACGTCGATGAGGCCCAGGTCCCGCATCTGGAGGAACCCCTTGCCCAGGGCGCTCAGGTTCCCCAGGTTGCCGCCGGGGATGATGATGAAGCTGGGGACCTCCCAGTCGAACTGCTGGACGAGCTCGACGCTGATGGTCTTCTGCCCCTCGATGCGCAGCGAGTTGATGCTGTTGGCCAGGTAGATCCCCTGGTCCTCGCACACCTTCTGGACGATCTGCATGCAGCCGTCGAAGTCGGCGTCGATGGAGAGCACGGTCGCCCCGTGGGTGATGGGCTGGATGAGCTGGGCCATCGAGACCTTCTCCCGCGGGAGGAAGACGATGGCGGGGATGCCCGCGGCGGCGCAATAGGCGGCGAGGGCGGCCGAGGTGTCCCCGGTGGAGGCGCAGGCCAGGGCGCGCACCCGGCGGCCGTCGGCGACCATCTGCCGGGCGGCCGAGACGAGGACGGTCATCCCCAGGTCCTTGAACGAGCCCGTGTGGCTGTTGCCGCACTGCTTGATCCAGAGGTCCCCCAGGCCCAGCTCCTGGCCCAGGCGGCTCGCCCAGAAGAGGTTGGTCCCCCCCTCGTAGAAGGAGATGATGTTTGCGTCCTCGACGAGGGGGCAGACCCACTCCTTCTTCCCCCACACCCCGCTCCCGTAGGGCCAGGTGTTGCGCTTGTAGCGGTCGTCGAAGAGGTGGCGCCACTCGGA
>CAYMWZ010000084.1:0-10508 GCA_964394385.1 uncultured Nitrospinaceae bacterium
CCGCCCCGGCGGGGCTCCTGCCCGAGCAGGCCCTCGCGAACGCCCTGGCGCGCCAGCGCGCCCGGGCGCTCAAGGAGCAGGCGGATGCGCTCTTCTAGCCCCGCTCATCCCGGCGGGGGCCCGGGCCGTCGGGGATGGATGCGCCCCCTTGCTCTGGGGGCGGCGGCCCTCTCCGCCTTCTGTCTTCTCGCGGCGCCCGCCGCCCCCGCGGCCGAGATCAAGTTCGCCTCCCTCGCCCCCGAGGGCACCACCTGGATGCAGGTGATGCGCGCCCTGGACGGGGACGTGCGCCAGGCCACGGGGGGGGCGGCCGGCTTCCGCTTCTACCCGGGAGGCGTCGCGGGGAACGAGAAGGACGTGGTGCGCAAGCTCCGCGTGGGCCAGCTCCACGCGGCGGGCTTCACGGGGGTGGGGCTGGGCGAGATCCTCCCCGCCGTGCGCCTCCTCGAGCTCCCGTTCTTCTTCCGCAGCTACGAGGAGGTGGACGCCCTCCACCGCGCCCTCGACCCCTGGTTCGAGCGCGCCTTCGAGGAGAGGGGCTACGTCGTCCTCGGTTGGTCGGAGGTCGGCTTCGCCCACTTCTTCTCCCAGGCCCCCGTCCAGAGCCGGGCCGACCTCCAGCGGCGCAAGGTCTGGATGTGGGAGGGCGACCCCCTGGCGCGCGCCTACTTCGAGGCGCTCGGGGTCCAGCCCATCCCCCTCGCCGTGACGGACGTCCTGACCTCCCTCCAGACGGGCCTGATCGACACCGTCTACGCGAACCCCCTGGGCGCGGTGGCGCTCCAGTGGTTCACCAAGGTCGAGTACATGAGCCCCGTGCCCATGGCCAACGTGACGGGCGCGATCGTCATGCGCAAGGACCACTTCGATCGGCTGGCGCCGGAGGCCCGGCGGGCCCTCCGCGAACGGGCCCCCCCGCGGATGGCGGAGCTGCGCCGCCTGACGCGGGAGGAGAACGCCCGTGCCGTCGAGGCGATGAAAAAACGGGGCCTCAAGATCGCGCCCGCCCCCGGCGAGGCCGAGCTGGCCGAGATCCGGAGGCTCGGCGAGGGGGCGCGCAGGAGGCTCGCGGGCTCCCTCATCCCGGCCGACCTCCTCGCGCGCGCCGAAAGCCTCCTCGCCTCCCTGCGCGGCGGGAAGGCGCGCTGACGCATGAACGGGGACCGCCGCTCCGCCCTCCGCCGGAGGTGGGAGGCCGCCGACGCCGCCCTCGCGCGCGCCGAGGGCGCCTTCCTCCTCGGGCTCCTGGCCCTGATGGTGGCAGTGGGCTTCCTCCAGGTCCTCCTCCGCAACTTCTTCCACACCGGGCTCTTCGCCGCGGACCTCCTGCTCCGTCAGGGCCTCCTCTGGCTCGCCCTCGCGGGCGCCTCCCTGGCCTCCCGGGGAGAGGGCCGGCACATCGACATCGACATCCTCTCCCGCGGCCTCCCCGCCCCCTGGGCGGGGCGGCTGCGCCGCCTGGCGGATCTTTTCGCCGCGGGAGTCTGCGCCCTCCTGGCCCGGGCGTCGCTCCTCTTCGTCGCGGGGGAGTGGGCGGCGGGGAGCCGGGTGGCGGGGGCGTTTCCCGCCTGGGCCCTTGAGGCAATCTTGCCCCTGGGCTTCGCCCTCATGGCCCTGCGCTTCCTCGCGGCGGGGATCCTCGGCCGGCCGCCCAGGCGCGCGGAGCCCTCCCCATGACGGCCCTGGCCGGCCTCCTCCTCGCGGGCCTGGCCCTCCTGGGGGCGCCGCTTTTCACCGTGATCGGCGCGGCGGCGCTCTGGGGCTTCGCCGCGGAGGGCGTGAGCGCGGCGGCGGTCATCATCGAGATGGCCCGGATGACGGACGCCCCGACCCTCCTCGCCATCCCCTTCTTCACCTTCGCGGGCTTCCTCATGGCCGAGGCGGGGACGCCGCGGCGCCTGACCGAGCTCGCGCGCGCGGCGCTGGGATGGGCGCCGGGGGGGCTCGCCGTGGTGACGCTCGCCACGTGCGCCTTTTTCACGGCCTTCTCGGGGGCCTCGGGGGCGACCATCGTGGCCCTGGGGGGGCTGCTCTACGCTTCCCTCCTGCGGGACGGCTACCCTGAGCGCTTCTCCCTGGGCCTCATCACGAGCTCCGGCGGGCTGGGACTCCTCTTCCCCCCGAGCCTCCCCCTCATCCTCTACGGCGTCGTGGCCCAGGTGAACATCGACCACCTCTTCCTGGCGGGGATCGCGCCGGGGATCCTGCTCCTCCTCATCCTCGCGGCCTACAGCGTCCGCGCGGGGGGGGCGGCCACCCAGACGGCGCCCTTCTCCTCCTCCGCCCTCTGGCGCGCCCTCAGGGAGTCGGCCTGGGAACTCCCCCTCCCCGTCCTCATCCTGGGGGGGATCTACGGGGGCTTCTACACCGCGGCCGAGGCGGCGGCCGTCGCGGCGTTTTACGTGTTCGTGGTCGAGGTGTTCGTCTACCGGGATCTGGACCTCCGGCGGGATGTGCCCCGCATCGCGCGCGAGAGCATGATCCTGGTGGGGGTGATCCTGGTCATCCTGGGCGCGGCGCTCGGCCTGACCAACTACCTGGTGGACCAGCAGGCGCCCCAGCGCCTCCTGGGCGCCATGAAGAGCTGGATCACCCATCCGTGGGTCTTCCTCCTGGGGCTGAACCTCTTCCTCCTCGCCGTGGGGTGCCTCATGGACATCTTCTCGGCCATCGTGGTGGTGGTGCCCCTGATCGTCCCCATCGCCAAGGAGTTCGGGGTCCACCCCGTCCACCTGGGGATCATCTTCCTCACCAACCTGGAGATCGGCTACACGACGCCTCCCGTGGGCCTCAACCTCTTCATCGCGAGCACGCGCTTCAAGAAGCCCATGAGCGAGATCTGGCGCGCGGCGCTGCCCTTCCTGGCCTGGCGCCTCTTGGCCCTCGCCCTCATCACCTACGTCGCGGCCCTGAGCCTGGGACCCCTGAGGTGGCTCCAGCGGGCGGGGTTCTGAAACCCCCTCCCGGTTGAGGCAGCCCGGGATCGGCGATATCCTCCCCAGCGGATCTCCCTCCGATCGATCGAAGAGGACGCTTCATGGACACCTCGAAAGAGCAGCGCGCCCGGGTGCAGCGCATCTACGGCCAGGACTCGGACTACTACATCACGAGCACGCCCCACGCCCGGAGCAGCTCCCTCGCGCGGGCGGCCGAGATGCTGGATCCCCGGGGGGGCGTTCTCCTCGACGTGGCCACCGGGGCGGGCCACACCGCCTTCAAGATGGCCGGGCGCTGCCGCTGGGTCATCGCGACCGACTTGACCCAGGGGATGCTCGCCTCGGCGCGCAAGCTGGCCGCCGAGAGGAGGGTCCAAAACGTCTCCTTCCTCCGGGCGGACGCGGAGAACCTGGGGGTGCGGGGCGGCTCGCTCGACCATGTCTCCGTCCGGATCGCCCCCCACCACTTCGCCGACGTGCGGAGGTTCCTGAAGGAGGCGGCCCGGGTCTTGAAGCCCGGCGGGCGGCTCATCTACGTGGACAACATCGCCCCCGACGAGCCCTCCGAGGCCGACGCCTACAACGGCTTCGAGCGCCTCCGCGACCCCAGCCACAACCGCTGCGAGTCGCTCCCCGTCCTCGTCGAGATGATGGAGGAGGCGGGCCTCCAGATCCTCCACGCCGAGACCCTCCGCAAGCAGATGAACTTTGAGGAGTGGACCCGGCGGCCCAACATCGACGCGAAGGCGCGGGAGGAGCTCCGCCGCTTTCTGGAGGAGCCCTCGGCCGCCATCCGCTACTGGCTCGCTCCCCGGGAGGAGGAGGGCGGGCTCGTCTTCGACGAGATCGAGGCCGTCATCCTCGCCGAGCGCCCCTGAAGCCATGGAGGACGCGAGGGGAAGGCTCCGCCGCCTGGCGGAGATCGACCGGCGGCACCTGTGGCATCCCTTCACGCCGATGGACGAATGGGAGGGGGAGGATCCTCCCCTCATCGTGGAGCGGGGCGAGGGGGCGTATCTCATCGATGTCGAGGGCCGCCGCTACCTGGACGGGGTCTCCTCCCTCTGGGTGAACCTCCACGGCCACCGCAGGGAGGAGATCGACCGCGCCGTGCGGGATCAGCTCGGCCGCATCGCCCACTCGACCCAACTGGGCATGGCCCACCCCGCCCCCATCGAGCTGGCCGAGCGCCTGGTCGGGATCGCCCCCCCAGGGCTAACGCGCGTTTTCTACTCGGACGACGGGGCCACCGCCGTCGAGGCGGCCCTCAAGATGGCCTTCCAGTACCAGCTCCAGCGCGAGCCTCCCCGGCCGGAGAAATCGCGCTTCCTGGCCTTGAGCCTCGGCTACCACGGGGACACCCTGGGGGCGGTGAGCGCGGGGGGGATCGACCTCTTTCACCGCGTCTTCCACCCGCTCCTCTTCCCCGTGCTGCGGGCCGAGACGACCTATTGCTACTGGTGCCCGCGCGGGGCGGAGCGGCCCCCATGCCCCGTCTGCTCGGGCGAAGAGATCCACTCCCACATTCTCCAGAACGCCGATCAGCTCGCCGCCGTGTTGATCGAGCCCATGGTCCAGGGGGCGGCGGGGATGATCGTCCAGCCGCCGCAGTTCCTGAGGAGGGTGCGGGAGGCCTGCGCGGAGGGGGACGTCCTCCTCGTCGCGGACGAGGTGGCCACCGGCTTTGGCCGCACGGGCAAGATGTTCGCCTGCGAGCACGCCGGCGTCTCGCCCGACATCCTCTGCCTCGCCAAGGGGATCACGGGGGGCTACCTCCCCCTCGCCGCCACCCTGACAAGCGAGCGAATCTTCGACGCCTTCCGCGGGGCGCCCGAGCGGGGGCGCACGTTCTTCCACGGCCACTCCTACACCGGAAACCCCCTGGGCTGCGCCGCCGCCCTCGCCAACCTGGACATCTTCGAGAAGGACCGCACGCTGGAGAGGCTCCAGCCCAAGATCGCCCGCCTGTGGCGGGAGCTCGAGGCGCTGCGCGGCCTCCCCTGGGTGGGGGAGGTGCGGGGCCTGGGCTTCATGGCGGGGGTCGAGCTGATCGCCGACCAGCGGGCCAAAATGCCCTTTCCCCCCGAGCGGCGGATGGGGCGCCGCGTCGCCCTCGCGGCGAGGAAGCGCGGCCTCGCCATCCGCCCCCTGGGGGACGTCCTCGTCCTCATGCCTCCCTACTGCGTGAGCGAGGAGGAGATCGTCTGGATGGTCCGGGCCGTCGGGGAGGCGGTCGAGGAGGTGGCGCGGGGAGCAGCAGATAACGTGGGAAATTGACGGATGAAGCGCGCGAAAAAAACTTCTCCTCTCAGGGCCTCCCGGGCGCGGGGGCGCCGACGGGGGGGACCTCGGTCTCCTCGGCGGGAACCCCGACCGGCCCCACGGGGGGCGCGCCCACCGGGGGGAGGGGCTCGCGGGGAACCCCGGCGGCCGGAGGCGGCCCCGGCGGGGGCGCGGGGGAGGGAGGAGCCGGCGCGGGAGCCGCGACCGCGGCTTCCTTCGCCACCAGATCCTCCCGGTAGGTCAGGGGGCCCGAGATGGAGAGGGCGCCCGCCACGGTCTCGGCCTCTTGCCCCTCGACGAGGATGACCACCCGCTCGAACGACTCCCGGAAATTGAACAAGACCGTGTTCGCCACGGCGTAGGCGGTCAGGAGCTCGCTCCAGGCGCCCCCCGGGTGCCCCTCCCGGAAGGCGCGGTCGAAGTCGACATACACCGTCCCGTCCGGGCTCGGCACGGCCGTGCGCAACTTCGCGCCGGCGGGGACGACAGGGGCGAGGCCATCCTTCTTCGGCCCCTCCAGGAGGGCGGCGAGGACGTTCCGCAGGGTCTGGACGGCGTCCTTGCCCTTCTCCACAAAGGCGGGATGGCGGACGAGGAGATCCCCCTCCGCACTCGCGAAGAAAAGAGTCACCTCTACCGTGGGAGCCAAGCCCGGCGCCTCCGGGGCCTGTGGGCCGAAGGCGGCCTGCCGCCCCCGCTGGATGAGGTCCATGAGGGGGTCGGCGAAGTAGATCGCCGCGGCCGCCCCCAAGACGAGCCAGAAGAGCGCCCGGAGGATGCGTCTTCGCCCCCGCCTTTTCATCAGTTCTTCTCTCCTTTCGGGGGAGCAGAGGGAGTCTCACCGGGGGGTGGAGCGGCGCCGCCTCCAAGGGGAGGGGCGGCGTCCTGCCCCGGGGGCGCCTCGGGGAGCCCCGTGAAGCGGGCCACCTCGGCCGCGATGGCGGCCAGGTACGGGTTCTCGGCGTCCATCTCTCTCAGGCGCGCCGCCTCCTCGGAGGTGGAGATCACCCCCAGGCTCAGGTAAACGGCCGGCATCCGGGCCCCCTCCAACGCCTGGAGGGAGAGGCTCAGGATGGGCGGCTTGTGGCCCCCCTGGATGGCGGCGAAGCGCGCCTGAAGGCTCTGGGCGAAGCGGAGGCTCTCGGCCAGGTGAACGTTTTGGCCGCGCTGCCAGCGCAGGGCGACGGCCTCGAGCGGCTCCCCCTCCACCCGGGGGGGGCGCTGGGGGGCGGCGATCAGGATGGAGGGGCCCCGGGCCCCCGGCCGCCATGAGGCGTCCGCCTGGATCGAGAGAAAGAGCGAGGCCCCGTTGTGGTTGGCGAGGGCGGTCCGCTGGACGGCGGTCACCTCGGTGTCCCCCTCTCGGGTGAGCACCACCTTGATCTCCGGCCAGAGGCGGAGGCGCTCGGCCAGAAGCCGCGCGACGCGGAGGGTGAAATCCTTCTCCAGAAGGGGGCCCGAGCCCCGGCTGCCCGCGTCCCGCCCCCCGTGGCCGGGGTCCAAGGCGAGGATGAAGGGCGCCACCGGCGTGGGGGCGCCCGCTCCGTCCCTCCGCGCCCTGCCCGCCTCGCCGCGGCCCGGGCCGGGCGCCGGGGCCGCCCACGGGACGGAGGGCGCGCCCATGAGAAAAACCGTGAGGACCGCCGCGGCGGGGGGAGCGAAAAAGCGGTGGCGCAAGGGGATTCCTCCGGAAGAGCCGCCCGCCGCAAGGTAGCATCCTGCGGCCCCCCAAACCAACCGGCCGGCGGGAGCGAGGGTTGCGAACCCCGCCCATTTCCCGTAAGGAAAGGTTGCCGCCCCCGGAGGCTCCTCGCCCCAGCCGCTCGCCCCGCCCTCCGCCCGGAGAAGCTCGCAAGAGCCGAGACCCAGCCTCCGTTCCCGGCCCGTGGGAGTCCTCGCCGATGCGCCGAAACCCGCTGCCGTTGATCGCCCTCTCCTTGGTTCTCGCCCTCGCCGCGGCGGGATGCGCGACGGTGGATGAGTCCGGGCCCGCCGCCGGGACCCAGCGGGCGGCCGAGGAGGCGAAGAGGTACCGCTTCGCGGACCTGCCGGTGCCAGGGGGCCTCTCGCTCGACCTGGAGAAGTCCTTCGTCTTCGAGTCCCCGGGCACCCGGGCGGGGTATCTGGTTTACTCGGGCCTTCAGAACTATGAGAATATCGTCCGCTTCTACCGCGAGAGGATGAGCGAGCACGGATGGAAGCTCGTGGCCAGCTTCGAGCGGTCGGAGACATCCATGACGTTCGAGAAGCCGGGATGGGTCGCCGGCATCGTCATCCGCCCGCAGACGCTCACCACCCGGGTGGAGATCCACATCGGACCCAGGGCGACGCCCATTGTGGAACGAGACGTCCCCCGGCGCTGAGAACCTCCCCTCCCTCTGCCTCGTGAAGACCGTGGGAGGCCAGATGGAGGCGATGATCCTGAAGGCCCGGCTCGAGGCGGAGGAGATCCCCGTTCACCTGCGCTACGAGCCGGCGGGCTTCCTCTACGGGTTCAGCACGACGGACCTGGGCCGGGTGGAGGTATTGGTGCCCGAAGTCTTCGCGGCCGCGGCGCGCCAGATCTGCGCCGAGGCGGAAGGCGGCGCAGACCCGCCCGGGAGCGCCGCCTAGGACGTACCCATTCTTCCGGACGAGCCATGACCCCCCCCGATGCGGACCAGGCCTGGGAGGCGCTCCGCCTGCTCCTGGTGGAGAAGTCCTACGAGAAGCGAAAGGTCCTCCTCGCCTCCGGCCGGGAGAGCGACTTCTACATCGACTGCCGCCAGACCACCCTCCACGGCGAGGGCGCGCGCCTGGCGGGGCGGCTCTTCTTCGAGCGCCTGCGCGCCACCGAGGCGCAGGCGGTGGGAGGCCCCACCCTCGGGGCGGACCCCATCGTGACGGCCATCTCCCTGACCGCCGCCCTGGAGGGGGTGGACCTTCCCGCCTTCATCATCCGGAAAGACGCCAAGGGCCACGGGATGGGCAACCGGATCGAGGGCCTGGGGAACCTCGGCAAGGGGATGAAGGTGGCCATCGTGGAGGATGTGGTCACCACCGCCGCCTCGACCCTCTCCGCCATCGAGGCCGCCCAGGCCGCGGGGCTCGAGGTGGTCCAGGTCCTCTGCCTCGTGGACCGCGAGGAGGGAGGCAGCGAAAACCTCGCCGCCAGGGGCTTCTCCCTCGAGGCCCTCTACACCAAGACCACCCTCCTCGGGGGGCGGCCGGCCTGAGGCGGCTCCTCTTGCCTCGCCCCCCTCACAACACACCCCAGGCGATGAGGCCGCTGCCGAGGACGAGGAAAACCGTCCCCGCCAAGATCCAGCCCGTCACGCGCTCCACGTCCCGCAGAAGGAGCGCGCTCAGGACGAGCGCGAAAAGGGGGGCCGTCGAGGAGAGGGGGGTGACGATGGTGAGGTCGCCGTAGCGCAAGGCGTAGAAGTGCAAGAGGAAGGCCAGGGTGTTGACCGCCCCGCAGGCGCCGTAGAAGGTCCAAGCCTTCCCCGGGCGGAGCCGGGGGCGGTGGGGAGCCGGGAGGAACTGGCCCAGAGCCAGGAGGAAGATCATCCCCGCCAGGCTGGTGACGGTGATGCCGAACAGGGGAGAGGGGACGATATCGATGCCGAGCTTGCGGAAGATGTTCGACACCCCGAACCCCGCGACGGCGACCAAGGGCATCCAGAGGTAGCGCCTGTCCCAGCTCGTGTCCCCCTTCCGCTTGAAGGTGATGGCCGCGCAGCCCCCCATGATGAGGAACGTCCCCGCCCACACGAGAGGCCCGGGTCGCTCCCCGAGGAAGGCCACGGCGAGCGCCGCCGTGAAGAGCGGCCCCGTCGCCATCATGGGCACCGCCCGCGCCACCCCCAAGCGGTGGATGGACTGGTACATGAAGACCCGGCCGAGGGAGGGTCCCGTCAGGCCCGCGAGGGTGAACCAGAGAAACGCCTCAAGGTTCCACCAGGCGGGCTCCCACAAGTAGGCCGTCGCCAGGAGGAGAAGGGGGGCGTTCACGACGAGCCCGATCACGACCCCCGTCATGGCGGAGGCGTGCTTTTGCCCCCGGCGGACGATGAGGCTGAAGGTGGCCGAGGAGACGGCCGTCCCCAGGGAGAAGGCCGCTGCGAGGAAGTTGTCGCTCACCGGAGGCGGATGCCCCTCTTGATTGCCATCGGCGGCGCCCGGGTCAGAGGGCCCGCCAGGTGATCAAGATCCCCCCGAGGACGACGAAGGCCGTCCCCGCCACGATCCCGGCCGTCACCCGCTCCAGGTCCCGCAGGAACAGCCAGCTCAGCAGGAGCGAGAAGAGGGGCGAGGTCGAGGAGAGGGGGACCACGATGGTGAGATCGCCGTAGCGCAGCCCGTAAAAGTGAAGGAGCACCGAGACGTTGTTCAGCAGGCCCGTCAGCCCGTAAACCACCCACGCCCTCCCCGGGCGCAGGTCGGGGCGGTGGGGCGCGGGCAGAAAACGCCCCAGGAGATAGAGACAGGCCGCCCCCGCCAGGCTCATCACGGTGAGCCCGAGCAGCGGAGAGGGCACGGCCGTGACCCCCATCTTCCGGAAGAGATGCGAGAAGGAGAACGCCGCGACCGAGGCGAAGGGGATCCACATGTGGCGCCGGTCCCAGGGGGAGCCCGCGCTCCGCCTCGAGGTGATGGCGGCGCAGCCCAGGACGACGAGCACCGTTCCCGCCAGGCCCGCCGCCCCCGGCCGCTCCCCCAGGAGGGCCACCCCCATGACCGCGGCCACGAGGGGCATGATCGATGTCAGGGGCACCGCCCGCGCCACTCCCAGGCGGTGGATGGCCTGAAAGTAGAGGACCCGCCCCAGGGAGGGCCCCACCACCCCCGCCGCGGCGAAAAGAGCGAAGGCCCAAGGGTTCCACCACCCGGGCTCCCAGAGCCAGGCCGTCGCCGCCGCCATGACGGGCAGGCTCACGAGGAGGCCGATCAAGACCCCCGTCACGGCGTTCGCGTGCCGCTCCCCCCGCCGCACGAAGAGGCTGAAGGTGCTCACCGTCACCGCGTTGGCGAGGGAGAAGAGGACGGCCAGGGAGGTGTCGGTCATGGGGCGGAGAATCATGAACGAAGCCCTACAAAAGAAACCCATTGACGGCCAGAGCGCAGAACGCTCCCCCTCACACCCCCGCCATCTCGCAGGGGGCGTAGCGGGCGAAGCTCATGGTGTAGGCGGCGCGGCCCTGGGTGGCGGAGCGGAGCGCCGTCGAGTAGCCGAACATCCTGGAGAGGGGAACGCTCCCGCGGATGATGTGGTAGGGGGCGGCGCCGCCGCGCTCCTCGACCCCCTCG
>CAYMWZ010000085.1:0-10467 GCA_964394385.1 uncultured Nitrospinaceae bacterium
GCGGGCCCGGCGGGGCGGCAAGGAGGAAGGCATGGCGAAGCGGGCTTCTGACAAGAGCGACACCTTGCGCTGCTCCTTCTGCGGGAAGAGCCAGGAGGAGGTGAAGAAGCTCATCGCGGGCCCCCACGTCTACATTTGCGACGAGTGCGTGGAACTCTGCAACGAAATCATGATGGAGGAGTGGAGCGAGGAGCGGAAGCGGGAGGCGAAGACGCTTCTCAAGCCCGCCGAGATCAAGGCCATCCTCGACGAGCACATCATCGGCCAGGAGCGGGGGAAGAGGATCCTCTCGGTGGCAGCCTACACCCACTACAAGCGGAACGACACGCGGGTGGACCTCCACGACGTCGAGCTCCAAAAGAGCAACATCCTCCTCATCGGCCCCACCGGCTCCGGCAAGACCCTCATGGCGCAGACCCTCGCCCGTCTGCTGGACGTCCCATTCGCCATCGTGGACGCCACCACGCTCACCGAGGCGGGCTACGTCGGGGAGGATGTCGAGAACATCATCCTCAAGCTTCTGCAGAACGCCGACTTCGACGTGGCAAAGGCGGAGCGGGGGATCATCTATATCGACGAGATCGACAAGATCAGCCGCAAGAGCGAGAACCCCTCCATCACCCGGGACGTCTCGGGCGAGGGGGTCCAGCAGGCCCTGCTGAAGATCATCGAGGGAACGGTCGCCAACGTCCCGCCCCAAGGCGGGCGCAAGCACCCCCACCAGGAGTTCGTCCGGGTGGACACGACCAACATCCTCTTCGTCTGCGGCGGGGCGTTCGTGGGGCTGGACGCCATCATCCGCCGCCGGGTGGGCCGCCGGGGGATGGGCTTCGAGGCCAGCCTGCGGTCCGGGAAGGACCCCTCCCTGAGCGAGATCCTCTCCATGGTGCGCCCGGAGGATTTGCTCAAGTACGGGCTCATCCCCGAATTCGTGGGGAGGCTCCCCGTCATCGCCACCTTGAGCGACTTGGACGAGTCTGCCCTGATGCGGATCCTCACCGAGCCGCGCAACGCACTCGTCAAGCAGTACCGCAAGCTCGTCCAGTTCGAGAACGTCTCCCTGCGTTTCACCGAGGACGCCATCCATGCGATCGCCATCCAGGCCCTGGAGCACAACACGGGGGCGCGGGGGCTGCGCGCCATCATCGAGGACCTCATGCTCGATACCATGTTCGAGTTGCCCTCCCTGGCCGGCGTGAGGGAAATCGTGATAAACGAGAACGTCGTGAACCGCAAAGAGAAGCCCCTCCTTGTGTACGAGAAGGCGAGTTGAGCCGCCCTGCCCGAGGCCTGCCTGAGAGGCTGGCGCCGAGGTGCGCGTGAAGCCCGAAACCCATCTTCTCCCCTGCGTCCCCTTGCGGGACATGGTGTTCTTTCCTCACATGATCTCGCCCGTCTTCGTGACGCGCGGCCGCGCCCTGGCGACGGTGGAGTCGATGCCCCCCGACGCGCGGCGCATGGTCTTGGTGGGCCAGCTCGACATGCGCGAGGAGGAGCCGGATCCGGAGGGGCTCCACCGGGTGGGCACCGAGGCCGAGGTGCTCCAGCTGCTCCGCCTGAGCGATGGCACGGTGAAGGTCTTGCTCGAGGGTCTCGGGCGCTGCCGGGTGAAAGGGATCCACTTGGACGGTGAGGCCCTCTTGGCCGAGGTCGCCCCGGCCGAGAGGCCCGCGGAGGACTCGGCCGACCTCGATGCCCGCTGCCGGGCTCTCCTCGCGCGCTTCGAGGACTACCTCCGGGTGAACCACCGGGTCCCCCACGAGGTGTACGCCGCGGTCGAGGCCCTGGAGGATCCTTCCGCCATCGCCGACGGCATCGCGGCGAACGTGCCCTTCAAGCTGGCCGACAAGCAGCGCCTGCTCGAGATGTTTGACCCGGCCGAGCGCATCGCCGCCCTGGCGTCTTTTCTCGAGAGCGAGATCGACCTCCTCAAGGTTGAGCGCAAGCTGAGGGCGCGCGTCCGGCGGCAGATGGATCGCAGCCAGAAGGAGTTTTATCTCACCGAGCAGCTCAAGGCGATTCAGCGCGAGCTGGGCCAAAGCGAGAGCCTCTACGGCGAGGGGGAGGAGCTGCGCCAGAAGGCCAAGAATGCGCGCCTGCCCAAGGAGATCGCCGAGAGGGTCGAAAAGGAGATCAAGCGCCTGGAGATGATGACGCCGCTCTCGGCCGAGGCCTCCGTGGTGCGCAGCTACGTCGAGTGGCTCCTGGACGTTCCCTGGAGCGAGGAGACCCGGGACAACAACGACTTGGCCGCGGCCCGGGAAGTCCTCGAGGCGGAGCACTTTGGCCTCAGGAAGGTGAAAGAGCGCATTCTCGAGCACATCGCCGTCAAGATCCTCAACAAGGCCATGCGCGGGCCGATCCTCTGCTTCGTGGGCCCTCCCGGCGTGGGGAAGACCTCCCTGGGGCGGGGCATCGCGAACGCCCTGGGGAGAAAGTTCGTCCGAATTTCACTCGGGGGGGTGCGGGACGAGGCGGAGATCCGCGGCCACCGGCGCACTTACATCGGAGCGCTGCCGGGGCGGATCATCCAGTCCATGAAGCGGGCGGGCACCATCAATCCCGTCTTCATGCTTGATGAGGTGGACAAACTGAGCGCCGACTTCCGGGGAGATCCCTCGGCGGCCTTGCTCGAGGCGCTCGACCCCGAGCAGAACAAAAATTTCAGCGACCACTACCTCGAGGTGGACTACAGCCTGAGCCGGGTCTTTTTCATCACGACGGCCAACACCACCGACGCGATTCCCTCCCCCCTCCTCGACCGGATGGAGGTCATCCACATCCCCGGCTACACCTACGAGGAGAAGATGGAGATCGCCAGGCGCTTCCTGCTTCCGCGCCAGCGGTCGGAGAACGGCCTGAGCGAAAAGGGCCTGAAGGTTCCCGGGGAGGCCATCGCCCGCATCATTCACGAGTACACGCGGGAGGCCGGGGTACGGAACCTCGAGCGCGAGCTGGGGAACCTCTGCCGCAAGGTGGCCCGCCGCTTCGTCGAGGAGGGCGGGCGCGGCGCCAAGGCTCCCAAGGCCGGAAAGGGAACCAAGCTCCGCCGCCCGGCCAAGGCCCGGCCCGTGCGGGTGGCCCCCGGCGGCTTGGAGAAATATCTGGGGGCGCCGCGCTACTCGCCCGAGCGGCCGGAGACCCGGGCCGGGGTGGGTGTGGCGACCGGCCTCGCTTGGACATCGGCCGGAGGGGCTCTCCTTCCGGTGGAGGTAAGCGTATTTGACGGAAAGGGCACCCTCACTCTCACCGGGAAGCTCGGTGAGGTGATGAAGGAAAGCGCCAAGGCCGCCCTCTCCTGGCTCCGCGCCCGCGCGAAGGGGTTGGGAATCCCCGCCGACTTCCACGAGAAGAAGGACGTCCACATCCATCTGCCCGAAGGAGCCGTTCCCAAGGACGGCCCCTCGGCGGGCATCACGATGGCCCTTGCCATTGCGAGCGCGCTCACGGGCCGGAAGGTGCGCCACGAGGTGGCGATGAGCGGGGAGGTGACCCTCCGGGGACGGGTGCTTTGCGTTGGCGCCGTGAAGGAGAAGATGCTCGCCGCCCGGCGGGGGGGGATTCCGAAGGTGATCCTCCCCCGGGAGAACGAAAAGGACGTCAAAGAGATCGAGGCCGACTCGCCCCTGGGGCTCGAGGTCGTCTTCGTGGAGAGCATGGACGAGGTGGTGCGGGCGTGCCTCCTGCCGCCGCCTCGGCAGAGGGCCGCCGGCGAGGTGAAGTCCTCCCTCAAGAGGCGCCGCTCCGCCCTCGCTCCGCGGCCGGTGAAGTTGCCCGCGGCTGCGGGCCGGAAGAGCGCCGGGCGGCGGCCGGGCCAAGTCCAGCGGTGATCGCGCGTGCGCGCCTTGTGGGGGATCCCGGTGGGGCCCGTTTGACAATCGCGGCGGCGCTTCCCTATCATTTTCCAAGAGAAATCGAAGGCGCGTAGCTCAGTGGGAGAGCGCTTGCTTGACACGCAAGAGGTCGGCGGTTCGAAACCGCCCGCGCCTACCAGGCGAAAGCCATCCCGGCCGGCAGAAGGGGCGGCGTGTTTTAATAAATAGGACGTATTTCTTCTTTCTCATGAGAGGAGCTTCTGGCAGCATCTGACGCCCGTATATGGCCGTTCAATCCGAACTGAAAAAGCCTCCGAAAGAAGCGGTCGCCATCAAGGTGAAGGGCAGCATCGTCGACCTGAGCCGCCCCCTTCCGCCGGACGCCCGAATTGAGTACGTGTCCATCGACTCCGATGAAGGGTTGGAGATCCTCCGCCACAGCACGGCCCACCTCATGGCCCAGGCCGTCTTGCAGCTCTATCCGGGCGCAAAGCTGACCATCGGGCCGCCCATCGAGAACGGCTTCTACTACGACATCGACTACGAGCGGCCCTTCACGCCGGAGGACCTCGGCCGGATCGAGGCCCGCATGACCGAGATCGCCGAGCGGCGCCTCCCGATCCAGCGCGAGGAGATCGATCGCGGGGAGGCCGTCGCCCTCTTCGAGGGGCGGGGGGAGAGCTACAAGGTGGAGATGATCCGCGAGCTGCCCGAGGGCGAGGTGATCTCCATCTACCGCCAGGGCGAGTTCGTGGATCTCTGCCGCGGGCCCCACGTTCCCTCCACCGGCGTGTTGCGCCACTTCAAGCTGCTGAGCGTCGCCGGCGCCTACTGGAGGGGGGACGAGAGGAACAAGATGCTCCAGCGCATCTACGGCACCGCCTTCCCGCGGCGCGAGGAGCTCACGGCCTACTTGCATCGGCTCGAAGAGGCCAAGTCGCGCGACCACCGCGTCCTGGGCAAGCAGCTCGGCATCTTCCTCGTGGATGATCAGGCGGGGGGAGGTCTCATCTACTGGCAGCCCAAGGGCACCATCGTCAAGAAGACGATCGAGCGCTTCTGGGAGGACGAGCACGTCCGGCGGGGCTACCAGCTCGTCTCGATCCCCCACATCGCCAGGGACGTCCTCTTCAAGACCTCCGGCCACTACGATTTTTACCGGGAGAACATGTACGTCCTCAACATCGACGAGGACGAGTACGTCCTCAAACCCATGAACTGCCCGGGCCACATCCTCCTTTACCAGCAGCAGATCCACAGCTACCGCGACCTGCCGTTTCGCCTGGCCGAGCTGGGCACGGTCTACCGCTACGAGCGCAGCGGCGCCCTCCACGGGATGCTCCGCGTCCGGGGATTCACCCAGGACGACGCCCACATCTTCTGCACCCCGGAGCAGGCCGAGGCGGAGGTTTTGGGGGTGATCGACTTGGCCCACTTCATGCTCAAGACCTTCGGCTACGAGGACTTCCAGACGGAGTTCTCGGTTCACGACCCGGCCGACTTCAGCAAGTACGCGGGCGTGCCAGAGGACTGGGCCGCCGCGGAGGCCGCTCTCCAGCGCGCGCTGGAGAGCCGCGGGATCGCCCACAAGCGCATGGTGGGGGAGGCCGCCTTCTATGGGCCCAAGATCGACATCAAGATGCTCGACGCCCTGGGCCGGGGCTGGCAGGGTCCCACCATCCAGTTCGACTTCAACCTCCCCAAGCGCTTTGGGCTCACCTACATCGGCCCCGACAGCGGACGCCATCCGGTGATCATGATCCACCGCACCGTTCTTGGCTCCATGGAGCGCTTCGTGGGGGGCCTGGTCGAGCATTACGCCGGAGCGTTTCCCACCTGGCTGGCGCCGGTGCAGGCCAGGGTGATGACCATCACCGACGCCCAGCTCCCCGCCGCCCGAGAGGCGGAGCGGCGGCTCCTCGCCCAGGGCGTCCGCGCCCAGGGCGATTTCCGAAACGAGAAGATCGGCTACAAAATCCGGGAGGCCCAGATGGAAAAAGTCCCCTACATGCTCGTCATCGGCGCCCGCGAGGCAGAAGCGGGCCAACTGGCCATGCGGATTCGCGGAGTGGGGGACGCGGGGGCCGTGCCTGTGGAGGAGGCCGTGCGGCGCATACGAGACGACATCGACCGCCGCGACCTCTCCCCGGGGAAGGCCTGAGATGGCGCTCCGATTCCGCGGCCGGGACATCCGCCCCACGGTCACCGGCCCGCGCGTGAACGCCGACATCCGGGCGCGCGAGGTTCGGGTCATCGACGAGGACGGCGAGCAGCTGGGAGTGATGCCGGTGCCGGAGGCCATCCAGGTCGCCGAGGACCGGGATCTGGACCTGGTGGAGGTGTCTCCCAATTCCGATCCTCCCGTCTGCAAGATCATGGATTTCGGGCGCTACAAGTACACGCAGCAGAAGAAGGCGCAGGAGGCCAAGAAGCGGCAAAAGGTGGTCGAGCTCAAGGAAGTGAAGATGCGCATCAAGATTGAGGAGCACGACTACGCGATCAAGAAACGGCACGCCGAGCGCTTCCTGCTCGACGGGAACAAGGCCAAGGTCACCATCATGTTCCGCGGCCGGGAGGTCACGCACCCCGATTTCGGCCGGAGGCTCCTCGACCGGCTGGCGAACGACCTCATCGAGATCGCCACGGTGGAGCAAGCTTCCTCCCTCGAGGGCCGGAACATGACCATGATCCTGGCCCCCAAGCCAGGGAGAGCGGTCAAGGGGGGCAGCGGGAGGGCGGCCGCCCCGCGGGAGGCGAGAGCCCTCAAGTCCCCCCTTGCCGAGGCGATGGAGAAGGCGGCGGGGCCCGGCGACGACGCGGATTCGGGAGAACAACGCGAGGAAGGGAAGAAAGATGCCGAAGCTTAAGACCAACAGGGGCGCGGCCAAGCGCTTCAAGTTCACCGGGAGCGGCAAGGTGAAGCGCAACCGCTCCCACCACCGCCACATCCTCACCAAGAAGAGCACCAAGCGGAAGCGCGGCTTGCGCCACAGCGCCATCGCCTCGGGCCCGGATCTTCACCTCATCCGGAAGCTCCTCCCCTCCGGGTGAGCCGGCGCACCGGGGGCAGGGTTGCGCGGGGGGCCCGGTGCGGATATAGTCCCCCCCGTCCGCCGGCCGGAGGAGCGGCCGCGGCGGTTTGGCCGTCGGAAATCCGGATCGAGGGAGTGACTGGACCATGCCCCGCGCCACGGGAAAACCCGCGAGCCGCAAGCGTCACAGGCGGCTTCTTGCGCAGGCCAAGGGCTACCGGGGCGCCCGCTCGAAGCGCTACAAGACCGCCCGCGAGACCGTCATCCGCGCCATGGCCTTCGCCTACCGGGACCGGCGGGCGCGCAAGCGCGAGTTCCGCCGCCTCTGGAACGTGCGCATCAACGCGGCTGTGCGCCAGGCGGGCTTGACCTACAGCCGCTTCATCGGCGGGCTGAGGAAGGCGGGGGTGGAGGTCAACCGCAAGCTTCTGGCCGATCTCGCGGTATCCGACCCCTCCGCATTTACCAATTTGATAGAGATCGCCCGGGCACAAGGCTGAGAATCCACCCGGAAAACCCAGAGGCCCCGCCCGGGAGGGCGGGGCTTTTTTGATGCCTGCGGGAGAAGGCGATGAACGAGGCTGAACTGAAAAAATTGGTTGAGGATGCGGTGAACTCCCTCCGCAACGCGGGGGATGAGGCCGCCGCCGAGGAGGTGCGAATACGCTTTCTTGGGCGCAAGGGAGGTGTCCTCACCGCCGTGATGCGAGAGTTGAAGGCCCTTCCTCTGGAGCGGAAGCGCGTCGTCGGGCCTGTCGTCAACCGCCTTCGGGAGTATATCGAAGACGGTGCATCAGCCATCAAGAGGGGTGACAGAGCTGTTTTCCGGCAGGTGGACGATTCTTTCCGTCATTGGATAGATGACTGTGAATTCGAGTTGCAAGTTGGCGAGTGGACAGAGGAGGCCGCGCGTACCGTATTTCAAGAGAAAGCTGCCCCCCGCGTGGATCTCACCGTCCCCGGCCGGCTCCCCCCGATCGGCCACAAGCATCCCCTCACCCAGACGATGGAGGACATCGTCGAGGTGCTGGCGCGGCTGGGCTACACGGTGGCAGAGGGGCCCGAGGCCGAGCTCGACTATTACAACTTCGAGGCCCTCAACATTCCCAAGGACCACCCCGCCCGGGACATGCAGGACACCTTCTACATATCGGACGAGGCGCTCCTGCGGACCCACACCTCCCCGGTCCAGATCCGCGTCATGGAGAAGCAGCCCCCTCCCGTCAAGATCATCGCGCCCGGCAAGGTCTTCCGCTGCGACGCGGACGTGACCCACTCCCCCATGTTCCACCAGGTCGAGGGCCTCTACGTGGACAGGGGCGTCACCTTCGCTCATCTCAAGGGGACGCTCGAGACGTTCGTTCGCGAGCTCTTCGGCCCGGAGTTCCGGGTGCGCCTCCGCCCCAGCTTCTTCCCCTTCACCGAGCCGAGCGCCGAGGTGGACATCGCGTGCGACTTCCTGGCGGGGGGGGAGTGGATGGAGGTGCTCGGCGCGGGGATGGTGGACCCGGCCGTGTTCGAAGCCGTGGGCTATGACCCCGAGGAGTGGAGCGGGTTCGCCTGGGGCCTGGGAGTGGAGCGCGTGGCGATGCTCCGCTATGGGATCAGCGACATCCGCCTCTTCTTTGAGAACGACCTGCGGATGCTCCGCCAGTTCTAGAAGGTCCGAGGATGCGCGTCAGCCTGGAGTGGATCGCCGACTACGTGGAGCTCGACCTCGCCGACCGGGATCTCCCCGGGCGGATCGCCGAGGGGCTGCTCCTGGTCGGCCTCGAGGTGGAGGGGGTTGAGCGGCCGGGGCAGGGGCTCGGGGGCCTCGTCGTGGCGGAGGTTCTCGGAGTCGTCCCCCACCCCCGCGCCGACCGCCTGAAGCTTTGCCGGGTGAGGGACGGGGAGGGGGAGCGCCGCGTGGTGTGCGGGGCGCCCAACGTGGCCTCCGGCCAGCGCGTGGTCCTCGCGCGCCCGGGCGCCGTCCTTCCGGGCGGGGAGGCGGTCGAGGCCGTCCGGATCCGGGGCGAGCTGAGCGAGGGGATGATCCTCTCCGAGCGCGAGCTCGGCCTGGGGGAAGACCACACCGGCATCCTCGTCCTCGCGGGGAGCCCCCCCGCCGGCTCCCCCGCCGCGGCCGCGCTCGGGCTGGACGATGTGATCTTCGACATCAGCGTCACCCCCAATCGCGCCGACTGCCTCTCGGCGCTGGGGGTGGCCCGCGAGGTGGCCGCCCTCCTCGGGAAGCCCCTCCGGATCCCGGAAGTGAAGGTCGAGGAGGATCCCGAGGTGCGGGCCGAGGACCTCTGCGGGGTCGAGATCCTCGACCCGGAGAAGTGCCCGCGCTACGTGGCGCGGGCGATCCGCGGGGTGCGGATCGGCCCCTCCCCCGCCTGGATCGAGCGCCGCCTGCGCTCGGCGGGGATGCGGCCCATCAACAACGTGGTCGACGTGACCAACTACGTCATGCTCTCCCTCGGCCAGCCCCTCCACGCCTTCGACATGGACCGCCTGGCCGGCCCGCGCATCGTGGTGCGCCGCTGGCGCCCGGCGGACGGCCCGTTCCGCACCCTCGACGGCCAGGAGCGCCCGATGTGCGAGGATGACCTCATGATCTGTGACGCCGGGCGGCCCGTCGCCATCGGGGGGGTGATGGGGGGGGAGGATTCCGAGGTGGGCGAGGAAACCCGGGACATCCTCCTCGAGAGCGCCTACTTCGCCCCCGCCACCATCCGCAGGACCCGCAGGAGGCTCGGCCTCTCGACCGAGGCTTCCTACCGCTTCGAGCGCGGGGTGGACCCGCGCGGGACGGCGCGGGCTGCGGCCTGGGCGGCCGAGCTCATCCGCCGGACGGCGGGCGGGCGCGTGGCCCGGGGGGAGGTGGACGTCCATCCGAAGCCCGCCGCACCGGCCCGGGTGCGGCTTCGCTCCGCGCGCGTCGCTGGCCTGCTGGGGGCGAAGGTGGGGCGGGAGGAGATCCGGCGCGAGCTCGAGGCGCTGGGGATGGGCGTGCGGGAGGCGGATGGCGGCGTCTTCGAGGTCGAGGTCCCGACCTTCCGCCCCGACGTCGATCGCGAGATCGACCTCGTCGAAGAGGTTGCGCGCCGCCTGGGCTACGACCGCATTCCCTCCGAGCTTCCGCCCGGCCGCTCCCCCGCCGCCCGGCCCGGAGGCTTGCGGGCTCTCGAAGGCGCGGCGCGGGATGCCATGGTGTCGGCCGGCTTTTGCGAGGCGATCAACTACAGCTTCGTCAGCGGGGCCGCCCTGGGCAGGCTTTGCCCGGAGGCGGCGGTGCCGCTGCGCAACCCCTTGAGCGCCGAGATGGACGTCCTGCGCACAATCCTGTTGGCGGGCCTCTTGGGGAACGCGGCCCTCAACCTGAACCGAGGGATGGAGGAGGTCCGCCTGTTCGAGATCGGCCGGATCTTCCACCAGGGCTCCCCCCTCCCCACGGAGGAAACCCACCTGGCGGCCCTCCTGACGGAGGGGGCCCCGGCCGCGCTGTGGCCTGCCGGGCCCGCCCCCGGGGGAGAGGCCCAGCTTCCGCCCGTCCTGTTCGACCTCAAGGGGGCGCTTGAGCGCCTGGGCCGGCTGCTCCGGCTGCCGGCCTTCACCTTCGAGCCCATCGAGGG
>CAYMWZ010000086.1:0-10340 GCA_964394385.1 uncultured Nitrospinaceae bacterium
CGCGCCCAGCTCGGCCAGGGTGGGGGGGCGTCGGGGCGCGACTCGATGAGCTGGACCGCCCGCCGCACGCGCTCGAGGCGGGGGTCGCGGGGCGCCTCCTGCGGTCGGCACCTGCGGCAGGGCCTAAAGCCGGCGCCCTCGGCGGCCTCGGGGAGGAGGAAGAAGGCCACTTGGCTCTGGCTCGGCCTCCGGCTCGGGCAGGAGGGCCGGCAGTAGATCCCGGTGGAGCGCACCGCGTAGACGAAGCGCCCGTCGAAGCGGGCGTCGCGCGAGAGGACCGCCTTCCACCGGCTCGCATCGTCCACGGGCATCCCTCCACATCTGCGCTACCCATAAGGTAGCGAACGGGAGGCCTCCCATCTATCCGGATCTTGCGCTGGAATCCAATTTGCTTAAATCGCCGGGGAGCGGTCGGCTTTTCGGGCGAGCTTCGCGTTCAAGCGTAGCGGTCCGCCACGACGCGGTTTCTCCCCTCCTGCTTCGCCCGGTAGAGGAGGCCGTCCGCGACGGGGTAGACCTCCGCCATGCTGGGGCGGCGGGCGGGGTGGATGCACAGGGCGCCCAGGCTGATGGTGACGGCCCCGGGCCCGGGCATGTGCTCAAAGTGGTGGGCCTCCACCTCTTGGCGCAGGCGATCGGCCACGAGGCGGAGCTCGTCGAGGTCGGTGTGGGGCAGGAGGAGGCCGAACTCCTCGCCGCCGAAGCGGATGGCGTGGTCGAGGCTCCGGATCTCGCGCAGGAGGATGCGAGCCAGCTCCCGGAGCACGCTGTCCCCCACGGGATGGCCGTAGGTGTCGTTGACCTTCTTGAAATGGTCGATGTCCAGGATGATCAGCCCCAGGGTCTCCTTGGTGCGGGTGATGCGGCCGAGCTCGCGCGCCGAGATTTCCACGAAGCCGGCGCGGTTGGTCAGGCCGGTGAGGGGGTCCGTGAAGGTCACCCGGTGGAGCTGCTCCCGGCTCACTCGGTGGGCGAGGAAGATCATCTCCAGGTCGCGGCGGGCGAGGGAGAGGCGGAGGCACTGCTGGAGGTGGAGCCTCAGGGCGGGGTCGGGCAGGGAGAGGGGCAGCACGGCCTGCGCCCAGGCGGGGGGGGCGCCCAGCAGAGGGGAGGTGTCCTCGCGGACGAGAGCGACGACGTCCGGCCGCCGGGCCTCCAGTCCGCCAAACGCCATGCGGATGACGGATTCCGGGCTGGGGGCTCCGTTCTCCAGAAAGACGAGGAGAAGGTGGGGGGGGTTGTCGCGCACGGTGTCGAGCGCGTCGCGCGAGACCTCCTCAAAGTTGTGGGTGAAAGCCGCGTCGATGAGGGAGGCGACGCGCTCCGTGTGGTCCGGGGGGAGCCAAAAGCCCGTCACTCGGGGGGTGACCACCCCTCCCGAGAGGAAGGCCTTGAGCAGAGCGTCTGCCTCGAGCTCCGCCAGGGGGAGGAGGTCTTGGCGCGAGAGGGGGGAGATGAGGTTCAGGAGGAAGGCGCTCTCGCCGCTGGCGAGGCCCATCTTTCCCGCGTCTGCATTGGCCGGGGCGACATCTTTTCGCGGCGGGTCGGCGACGGGCCACCCGCCCTCGAGGTCTTCGGCGTCCGTCATCGTCCCGTTCCTTCGGCCGATGGGAGGGGAGTTTCACCGTCCGAGACTGCCACAGACGAATGCCTCAGGAAAGAGCCCCGCTGAGGAAGCCGCGGACGGCGCGGAGGAACGCCTCGGGTTCGTCCATGTAGACGTGGTGGTGGGCGCCGGGGATGACCACCACCCGCACCCGGGGGAGGTTCTCCGCGACCCACTCGAGGTCCTCGGGCGCGAGGCGGTCGGAGGCTTCCCCCACGACGAGCAAGGCGGGGGACTCGACCCGCCGCCAGGCGGGCCTGAGGTCGGCACCCGTCCGGTCCCGGTGGAAGGAGCGGTCCGTCTTCAAGAGCCAGCTGCCGTCCGGAAGGCGCTGGACGCTGTGGCGCGCGACATGGGCGAGGTGGGCGGGGTCGGCCCGCCCGGCCGAGGGGATGAGCCGGAATTTCGAGACGAACTCCTCGAGCGACCCCCACGGGAAGGAGGGTCTTCGGCCGAAGCTGCGCACTTCCTCCAGAATGCGGTCGTCGACCCGGAGGGGGGTGTCCACCACCACGAGGGCGCGCAGCTCCGGGCGGGCTTGCTCGTGGAGCTTCAGAGCGATGACGCCCCCCATCGAGTGGGCGAGGAGGGCAGGCGGGCCCTCTCCCTCCCCCCGGGCCCAGGCGATCCAGGCGGCCAGGTTGTCGGCGAAGGCTTCGTAGCTGTAGTCCTCGGCCCAGGCGCTGTCGCCGTGCCCCCTGAGGTCGACCGCCACGGGGCGGAAGCGGTCGGCGAGCCGCGGGGCGGTCCAATCCCACCAGTGGGCGTGGGCGGCGGCCCCGTGCAGGAGGAGGAGAACGGGCCTGCCCGTCCCGCCGTGGTCCAAGGCGTGCAGCCGCACCCCCCCGCGCTCGATGGTGACGCTCTTGGGTCCGCTCATGCGGGTCCTCTCCCCCATGGTGCGCGGAGAAGCCCCGCGGGCCTCACCCCGGGGGAAGATGGCAAGCCTCCCCGGAGGCCGCTCGGGAGGGGCGCCGCCGGATCCGGGGGGAGGGCCGCAAAGGACGGTCGCGGCGGCTTAGATTTTGGGGTCTTCTTCAAAGCCTTTGACGAAATCCTCCTCGGCGTCCTCCCAGTCGGGCTCTTTGGGCTGGAGGCTTCGGAGCTGCTGGTAGAGGCGGTCGATGATCCTGTTGGCGAGGCTGAGCTTCTCCGCGCTCGTGGCGGCGATGTTGCGCGTCAGCTTCGAGGCGAGGTCGCTGGGGAGACCTTCCAGGAGCGGCTTTTCCAGAACGAGGAGAATGGTCCTGCGCTTGGCACGGACCGTGGCGGTGCGCACGCCCTCCAGGAACAGCCCGGCCTCGCCGAACGTGCCCCCGGTCTCGAGCAGGGCGAGGAACTCCTCCTCCTCCCCGATGCGGCGCGTGAGGTAGACCTCCCCTTCGAGGATGTAGTAGAGGTTCTCGCCGCGATCTTGCTCCTCAAAAACCGGCTCAGACGCCTCGACGCGCCTGCGGCCGCATTGGCGCAGGAGGAATTTGACTTCGCCGTCGTCCAGCCCCCGGAACAGGGTGGTCGATTGCAGCGAGCGGATCATGTGGCCGACGGCTCCGCCAGCCGGCGCGGAGGGATCCCCTTGGGGCATGGGAGCTCCCTGGGAAGGTTAAGGTGGTTCCTTCAAATTATTATAGCTGGCATTTTCGAGATCAACCCCTTCTCCAGGTCCGGGAGCGGCTTTCATTTTACCGGGAGGAGAAAAGGGGCGGGCTGCCTCGTCCCGCGCGCCGGGGGAGGGCCTCTCAGGGGTTCTCCCGGGAGATTTGGAGGGCCTTGAGGCGGCGGTAGAGGGTCGCCCGGCTGATCCCCAAGAGGGAGGCCGAGCGGTTCACGTCCCCGCCGGTCTTGGCCAGGGATTGGCGGATGAGGCGCTCTTCCACCTCCTTGAGCGGGCTGATGGGGATGTCCTCTTCCTCCTGGAGGGCGGCCTGGTCCACCTCCGGCGGGCGATCGCGCGCCTCCCGGATCGAGGGGGGCAGATCCTCCACCCGGATCACCTCCGCGTCGCTCAGGACGCAAATCTGCCGGATGACGTTCTTCAGCTCGCGGACGTTGCCCGGCCAGGGATAGGTCTCCAGGGTCCGCATGGCCTCCGAGGAAACTTGCTTCTCGGGCTGGTGCTCCTGGGTGGCGAATTCGCGCACGAAGCGCCGAACCAGGACGGGCACGTCGCCCGCCCGCCCGCGCAGCGGGGGCAGTACCACGCGGAAGGGGGCGAGGCGGTTGATGAGCTCGGGGAGGAATTTCCCCGCTTCGGCCTCCCCGGCGAGGTCCTTGCGCGTCGCGCATATGATGCGGACGTCGATGGGGGAGGGTCCCTCCTCGGAGGGGGGCGCCCCCCGGCTCTCCACGCGGCGGAGCAACTCGGCCTGGAGCGAGGAGGCCATCTCGCTGATGTCGTCCAGAAAGAGGGTGCCCCCGTTTGCCCGTTCCCACTTCCCCCCTGTCTTGCGGGTGCCGAAGAGCTCGGCCTCGAGGAGGTCCTGTCGCAGGTCGGCGCAGTTGAAGTAGACGAAGGGGCCTTCCCCCCGGCGGCTGTTGTAGTGGATGGTGCGCCCGACCAGCTCCTTGCCCGTCCCGCTTTCGCCCTGAATGAGGACGGGCAGGTCGCTCTCGGCCAGCCGCTCGAGGCTGGCGAACACCCGCGTGATGGCCGGGCTGATGCCGATGAGGTTCCTGAAGTCGAAATGGACGCGCAGCTCGCCCTGGAGCTTCCGCACCTCGCGGGTGAGGTTCTTCGTCCGGAGGGCGTTGTGGACGGAGACGCTCAGGCGGGCCGTCTCGAAGGGCTTGGGGATGAAGTCGTAGGCCCCCAGGCGCATGGCCTGGAAGGCGTTCTCGGCCGTGCCCTGGCCGGTCAGGAGGATGACGGGGGCGTCGAGCTTCAGCTGGTTGAAGCGGGAGAGGGTTTCGAGGCCGCCGATCCCGGGCAGGATGATGTCGAGCAGCACCACGTCGGGGGGCTCCTCCGCCGTGGCCGCGAGGAACGTCTCCCCGTCCGAGAAGCCGATGGCCGTGAAGCCCTCCCGGCGGAGGAGCACCTCGATCACCGAGAGGTCCCGGTGATCGTCCTCCACGACGTGGATGATGGCGGACCGCCCCCGGTGGGAGGGGGCCGAAGGGGCGCCTTCGGGGGTGCTCATGGGGGTCGTCCTTTTGGGGCCGGTCCGGAATGGGCCTGCGCCGGGGCTCCTTAACCGATTTTTTACAACAAGATCCAATACTTAAGAATGGGGTTTTATATCATTTCCTGTCTGTGAAGTAGATCTCTCTTTGGCCAAATACGGGCCATATTCGTCCATCGTCGTGACGGGGGCAAGGGCCGGGCCCTTCCGGTAGGCGGCCCGGGCGATGAGGTGGGCCGCGACCGGCGCCGTGAGGAAAAGGAAGAAGATGGCGAGAATCGCATGGGTGGCCACCGCGGGGGTGTGGAAGGCCAGGCTCGTGGCGGCCAGGATGCCCCCCATGCCGAAGGTGGTCGCCTTGGTGGCGGCGTGCATGCGCGAGTAGACGTCGGGGAGGCGCACCAGGCCGATGCTCGCCACGAGCATGAAGAAGGCCCCGATCAGGAGGGCGGCGGCGGCGACGGGCTCACTCAACGATCTTCCCCCTCTCCAGGAACTTGGCGTACACCACCGTGCCCACGAAGCTGAGGATGGCCAGCGCGAGGACGGCGATGACGAACAGGTCCTCTCCCGTCTGGATCGCGAACAGGGCGATCACGCCGAGGAAGTTGGTGGCAATCGTGTCGGCGGCGACCACCCGGTCGGCGGTGGTGGGGCCTTTTGCGAATCGGAAGAAGGCCAGCGCCAGGGAGAGGGCGAGCAGCCCGATGCCGATCTGGACGGCGGTCTGGATCATTCGACGGCCCCCCTCACGGGCTCCTCGAGGCCGCGGCGGATGCCCTCGCGCACCTGGTCGGGGTGGTCGATGTTCAGGGTGTGGACGAAGATGGTGCTCCGGTCATCGGAGACGTCCACGCTCAGGGTCCCCGGCGTCAGGGTGATGGAGTTGGCGAGCAGGGTGACCCCGAAGGGGGTCTTGCACCCGGTGCGGTAGGCCAGGATGCCGGGGCGGATCCGCAGCCGCGGCGACAGCACGATCCGCAGCACCTGAAGGTTCGCCAGGATGAGCTCCCACAGGAAGCTGAAGAGGTAGTGGACGATGCGTTCGACCCTCAGGAAATACCTCTCCTGCCGGTAGGACCTCCGCAGGAAGCGGATGATCACCGCGGCGAGGATGAGGCCCACGAAGAAATCCCCGGCCGAGCCGGTCCCCTTCATCAAGATCCAGATCAGGGCGATGCTGAGCGCCAGGGTGGTCAGCGACACGGGTTTTCTCCCTCCTCACATGGCGCTTCGCATCGCCGCCACGTAGAGGTCCGGTGCGGCGAGCTGGGCGGCCACCAGCTGGGACCACTCGTAGAGCCAGGGAACGCCCAGGCCGAAGATGACCGCGAAGGCGGCCAAGAAAGCGACCGGGGCGTACATCGCCGGGGAGGCCGGGCCGGCCTCCGCCCCCCCGCCCCCCCAGGCCAGGCGCTGGTAGGTGGCGAAATTGTAATACAGCGAGAGGAGCCCCGCCGCGAGGACGGTCCCGGTCGCCGCGTAGGCCCCTTGGACGAATCCCGCCTGGAGCAGGAAGAGCTTCGAGAAGAAGCCGGCGAGCGGTGGGATCCCCGCCAGGGAGAGAAAGCCCACGAGGAGGAACGTGCTCGCGAAGGGGGCCTTGGTCATCAGCCCTCCCATCTCGTCCAGGTTCACGGTGCCGGTGAGCTTCTGGCTCAGCCCCGCCCCGAGGAGGAGGGAGCTCTTGAGGAAGGCGTGGGTCACCACGTAGAAGACCGCGGCTGCCCACCCCAGCGGGCTGAGGAGGGCGATGCCGAAGGCGATGTGGCCGAGCTGGTTGATGGTGCTGTAGGCCAGGACGCGCTTGAGGTTTCTCTGGGGCAGGGTCCCCAGGGCGCCGAAGCCGATGGTGACCAGGGCGAGGGTCATCAGGATGGCCTGAATGTGCTGGAAGGAGTCGGGGAAGATGAGGGTGGCGCAGCGCAGGATGGCGTACATTCCCACCTTCACCATGATGCCGGCCAGGATGGCGCTCACCGGGGTGGGCGAGATGGAGTGGGCCGAGGGCAGCCACAGGTGCATCGGGAAGAGGGCCCCCTTGACGCTGAAGACGAAGAGGAAGACCAGGGCCGTCGTGACGAGGAGGGGAGTGGGGCCCAGCTGGCGCACCTTGACCGAGAGGTCCGCCATGTTGACCGTGCCCACCTGGGCGTAGAGGAGGGTCACGCCCGCGAGGAAGAAGGCCGCGGCGATGAGGTTGATGCAGGTGTACTTGAAGGCCATCTCGAGCTGGTCGAGGTTGTAGTAGAACCCCAGCAGCGCGTAGGTGGCCATGAGCATGACCTCGAAGAAAACGAAGAGGTTGAAGATGTCGCCCGTCGCGAAGGAGCCCTGAATCCCCATCAGCAAGAAGTGGAGGAGAGGATGGAACACCTCGCGGCGCTCGCTCTCGTCGAGGTAGCTCGTGGCGAACGCTGCGCAGGCGCCCACGACGGCCGCCGTGAGGCAGAGCATCGTGGCCGTGAGCCGGTCGGCGACGAGCATGATGGCGTAGGGGAAGGGCCAAAATCCCATGCGGTGGACAAAAATCTCCCCGCCCGCCACCTCGCGCAAGAGGGCCAGGGAGAGGACGAAGTTCAGGGCCAGGGCGAGGAGGCTCAGGCTCTCTTGCAGCCGCGCCTGCCGGCGCAGGAAGAACAAGACCACCGCCATGGAGAGCGGCCCCGCCACGAAGAGGGAGAGCATCTCGTTCATCCCATGAGCCTCCGGAGCCGGTCGATGTCGTCCGTCTTGAAGCGCTGGTAGATGTTGAGCGCCAGGACGAGGAGGAAAGCCGTAATGGCGAAGCTGATGACGATGGCGGTGAGCACCATGGCCTGGGGGAGGGGGTCCACGTAGCCGGTCGGGTCCACCCGCCCGGGCCCCGGCACGATGGGGGACCGCCCGTCGCCGACCCAGCCCGAGGCGACGATCATGAGGTTCGTGGCGTGGCTCAGGAGGGAGAGCCCGAGCACGAGCTGGATCAGCCTGCGCTGCATGATGAGGTAGGCGGCCGTGGCCACCAGCGCCCCGATCGTGATCGAGAGAAGCCAGATCATGGCAGCCTCGGCCCTCTAGCGGTACGCCTGCCGGCGGTCGCAGAGGTTGGTCAGGATCGACATCAAGACGCCCACCACCACGAGGTAGACGCTCACGTCAAAGAGGAACGCCGTCAGGACCTCGACGGACCCGACGAAGGGCAGCTCGAACTCGTAGATGGAACTTTTGAGGTAGGCCCCCTTGAGGAGGCCGAAGAGGCCCACCAGGGTGGCGAGCCCCAGCCCCCCCGCGAAGATCTTGTCCCACGGCCAGCGGAACCGCCGCCATCCCTCGGCGGAGTCGAAGGCGACCCACTGGAGGAGCATGCCCACCCCCGCCATGAGCCCCGCGATGAACCCCCCGCCCGGCTGGTTGTGTCCGTAGAGCAGGAGGAACACCGAGAAGATGAGGGTCAGGTGAAGCACGATGGGCGCGATGGTCTGCAGGATCAATGATTGCAATTGGGCTCTCCCGTCAGGCGCGTCATGGCGTAGATGGCCACCCCGGCGATCACCAAGACGGTGATCTCGCCCAGGGTGTCGTAGCCGCGGTAGTCGACGATGATCGCGTTCACCACGTTCTTGAAGCCGGCGATGGGCTTGCTCGTCCGCATGAAGTAGTCGGCGACGGTGCGCACCTCGTGGCTGTTCATGGCGAGGGCCATCCCGGCCGTCGCCGCCCCCCCCAGGGAGAGCGCGATGGTCCAGTCGCGCACCCGCCTCCCCACCGTGCTAGCGACGGGCTCCAGCTCGGGCAGGTACCAGAACACGAGCAGGAACAGGACCACCGAGGCTGACTCGATCATAATCTGGGTCAAGGCGAGGTCGGGCGCCTTGAGCATCAGGTAAAGGGCCGAGATGGCGTAGCCCGTCGTGCCCAGGGCGAGGATGGCCGGGATCCGCCTCGGGAAAAGCGCGGTGGCGAAGCTGGCCGCGATGATGAGGGCGCACACCGCAGCGGGCAGGAAGGCCACCCCGCGCATATCGGGCCAGATGCCCGGCCGCCAGTCGAGCTGCGCCGCGGCATAGAGGAGCAGCAGGACGGGCGCCGCCATGGTCCAGCGGAGGTAGCGGCGCAGGTTTCCATCCTGCAGGGCGGTGAGGAGGGGCCAGGTGCGATCCTGGGCCCAGCGGATGAGCCCGTCGTAGGCCTTGTCCGGCCCCGGGCCCCTCCTCCAGAGGGCAGCCCCGCCCTCGAGCACCAGGGCCACCCGTCCGAAGCCCGCGTAGAGGAGGATGCCCGCCGCGATCGTCACGGCGGACATGAGGAGGGGAACGTTCAGCCCGTGCCACAGGGCGAGGTTGAGCACCGGGGCCTGGGCCCGGCCCAGGGTGGCGGCCGCCGCGGGAGCGATGAGCGCGTTTTGGATGAGGCCGGGGGCCAGGCCCAGGACCAAGGCCAGGAATGCCAGGACGGCGGGGGCGGCCAGCATCCCCAGGGGGGGGTCGTGGGGGTGCTTGGGCGGCTCCTCCTCGCCTCGCTCCCAGAAGGTCGCCCCCAGGAAGCGCAGGTGGTAGAGCGCCGTCACGATGCCGGCGGCGAGGGTGAGCCAGGGCCAGAAGGCGCCCCACGGGCCCGGGCCGCCGGGGAGGAGGCTCGACTCGTAGAGCATCTCCTTGGTGATGAAGCCCCCCATGGGGGGGATTCCGATGAGGCTGATGGCGGCGACGACGGCGATCGCGTGGGTGCACGGCATCGGCTTCCTGAGCTTCCCCAGGGAGCGCACGTCGCGCGTGCCCGACTCGTGATGGATGATCCCCGCCACCATGAACAAGGCCGCCTTGGCCACCGCGTGGTTGTAGAGGTGGAGCGTCCCCCCCACGACGGCGGCCTCCCCGCCGAAGCCGAGGAAGGTGACGATGAGGCCGAGCTGGCTGATGGTGCCGTAGGCGAGGATGGCCTTGAGGTCGGTGGCGCGCAGGGAGAGGATCCCGCCCGCGATCATGGAGGCCATCCCCAGGGCGGGCACGGCGTAGCCCCAGGCGGGGTGGCCCCCGAGCAGGGGGTAGAAGCGCGAGAGGAGGTAAATCCCCGCCTTGACCATGGTGGCCGAGTGGAGGAAGGCGCTGATAGGAGTGGGCGCCTCCATCGCGTTGGGCAGCCAGATGTGGAAGGGCCACTGGGCGCTCTTGGTCGCCGCCCCGATCAGGACGAGGAAGAAGACGGCCGGGGTCACGGCGGCGGGATCCGGCCGGGCGAGGAGGGCCGAGAGGCGCCACTCCCCGGTCGCTCCGCCCAGGAGGAGGAAGGCCCCCAGCAGGGCCAAGCCCCCGCCGCCCGTGATGAGGATGGCCTTCTGCGCACCGTAGACGGACTCCTTGCGCTCCCACCAGAAGCCGATGAGGAAGTAGGAGGTGATGCTGGTCAGCTCCCAGAAGACGAAGAGGGCGATCAGGTGGTCCGCGAAGACCACCCCCAGCATCGAGCCCATGAAGGCGATGAGGAAGCCGTAGTAGCGGCCGAGCGCCGACCCTTCGTAGAGGTACCAGTTCGAGTAGAGGACGGTGAAAACCCCCATCCCCGCGACGAGGAACCCCCACAGGAGGCTCAGGCCGTCCACGAGGAAGGAGAGCTCGACGTTGGCCGAGGGG
>CAYMWZ010000087.1:0-10240 GCA_964394385.1 uncultured Nitrospinaceae bacterium
AAGAAAAGGCCGCGTGAGCGGCCTTTGGAGCGGGCTTTCGACGGGGTGCCCTAGCGCGCGGCGGAGTGGGCCGGCTCGGCTTGGCCCGCGCGCGCCAGGATGTAGTCGGCCAAGCGGGGCCAGGGGTCGAAGCCCACGACGTTGGGGGCGTCCGCCACGAAGTTCGAGAGGGCGTTGATGTCGTAGTAGTAGAGCTGGCCGTCGCGGTCGTTCACCAGGTACTCCACCCCGCCCACCTCGATCTGGGCGGCCTGGGTGATCCGCTCCACGGTCTCGACGACGCGCCGGGGCGCGGTGTAGCCCTCGATGAGGGCGCCCCCCCGGCCGGAGACCCCGTCGAGCAGGCAGCCCGGGTGCAGCTTGCAGTAGCTGGCGGGGCAGAGGTTGAAGGCGTCGGGCGCCACCAGGTTGAGCCGGATGGCGTAGAGGAATTTCCCGCCCAGCACTTCCACCCGGACGATGTGGTTCCCCCGGGGCGGGAGGTACTCCTGCACCAGTGCCACGTGGTCGATCCCCAGCTCGATGGCTCCCTCCTCGGCCGCCCGCCCGAGCTCCTCCGGCGTGTCGAATTTCCGGATCCCCGCCCCGCTCCCCCCGATGTTGGGCTTCACGATGACCGGGAAGCGGAGCCCTTCGGCGGCCTCGGCCGCCTGGGCGGGGTGGTTGATCGCCCGGGCGCGGGGGTGGGGGAGCCCGAGCCGGTCGAGGAGCCGGATCTGGTTCGCCTTGGAGAATTCGTAGCGGTAGGCCTCTAGGCCGTTCAGGACGTTCGCCCCGATGTCCTTGAGGTGGGCCAGGTATTGGAGGGTGTAGGGGATCGCGTTGGCGTGTCCGCGCACGTGGGCGGAGGGGCTCATCCGGTTCACGACGAGCGCGTAGGGTGCCTCCCGCTCGGCCGGGTCGAAGCGGTGGTTGTGGGCCAGGAGGCGATCGTAGGGCACCCCGCGCCGGTCGAGCTCGGCGAAGAGGGACCGGAACCACTCCGGGTGTTCGTAGAAAACCGCCAGGGGACGGTCCTGGGGGCCTCCGTTGCTCAGCGGCATGAAAGGTTATCCTCCGATGTGTTCCGGCGCGCCCAGGGCCTCGGCGAGGCGCTCCTCGACGATCTCGACGAGCATGGGATGGAAGCCCAGATGGGGGCCGAGGATGAGCTCGACCCCGGGATGGCGGTCCGATCCCTCCCTCACGAACCGGGGGAGGTCCTCCTGGACGTGGCTGCCCAGGTGGAGGAAGTAGGGGAGCAGGACGATGCGCTCCGCCCCCCTCGACGCGCACAGGTCGATCCCCTCCGGGATGGAGGGGGAGTTTATCTCCAGGAAGGCGGACTCGACGATCCAGCCCGGCCGCCTCTTACGGAGGCGGTCCGCCACCTCGTACATCGCCTCGTTGGCGTTGCGCGCCTTGCTCCCGTGCCCTAGGAGGAGAATGGCCGATCGCCTCGGGGGCGGCCCGTCTCCGTTCACACCATGCATTCGCCCTCTCCCCGCTGGAGCTGATAGACCGTGTCCCGGCCCCAGTCGACGAAGAGATCCTCATCGTCGTTGAATTGCCCGGGCAGGTGGAAGTCCTTGAGCAGTTCCTCGAAGGATGCCGCCCCCACCCGGCCGTAGAAGTCTGGGAAGCGCTCGTCCGAGTTCCGGTTTTCCCGGTAGTGGCCGAGCATGCGCTTGAGGGCCTCGGGCACCCGCTTCGCCGGGATGCGCACCCGGATCCGGTCTCCCAGGCGGGTCTTCCCGCCCGTCTCCCGGTAGACGCCACCCAGGAACACCTCGTAGGCGGGCAGCTGCTTGCCGTTCGCCTTGAGGGTTCCGCCGTGGAAGCCGATGTCGGCGATGTGGTGCTGCCCGCAGGAGTTCGGGCAGCCGCTCATCTTGATGTGCATGTTCCGGATGAGCGGATCGTCGATCTCCATCTGCTGGAGCGTCTCGCGCAGGGCGTTGCCCAGGCCCATGGAGGAGGTGATGCCGAGCTTGCAGGAGTCCGTCCCCGGGCAGGAGACGACGTCGGTGATCTCCCTCGCGCCCGCGTCGGCCAGGCCGATCCGGCCGAGCTCTTTCCACAGCGCGTAGAGGTCCGCCTCGCTCACCCAGCGGAAGACGAGGTTCTGCTGGTAGCTCGTCCGGGCGCGCCCGCGCGCGAAGCGGCGCGAGAGCTCGGCCAGGTCGAAGAACTGCTCGGCCTGGATGTCTCCGAGGGGGAGCTTCACCTCGACCGCGTGGTATCCCTCCTGGCGCTGGGGCACCGTGTTGGTCTTCCGCCAGGCGGAGAAGGCCGCGGAGTCCCCGTTGCCGGAGGCGGGCCCGCCGTTCGAGAGGGGGAGGAGGGGAGGCACGTCCGCCTCCTCGTCGTCCTGCCAGAGGTAAGGTTCAGGGTCCACAGGCTCCCGGGCCCACTCGCTCTTCAACTCCTCCTCCACGCGCTCCCGCACGCCCTCAATGCCGATCCAGTCGACGAGGAACTTGATCCGGGCCTTGAAGCGGCTCTTCCGGAGCTCCTGCGAGGCGTTGAAGACGCGCAGGACGGCCTCGCTGACGCGCAGGAATTCCGACACGGGGACGAACTCGTAGAGCGTCTGTGCCACCTTGGGGAAGGTGGCCAGCCCCCCGCCTGCAAGGATCCGGAAGCCCTTGATCGGCCTTCCTCCCTCTTCCCGGATCTCGGGGATGAAACCCAGGTCGTGGATGCCCGCGACGGCGCAATCCGAGGCGCAGCTCGAGAAGGCCACCTTGAACTTGCGCGGCAGGTCCTGGACGAAGGGCTTGCGCACGAAGTAGCGCGCGAAGGCCCCAGCGTAAGGCGTGGCGTCGAAGACCTGCTCCCGGCAGACGCCGGCCAAGGGGCATCCGGTGACGTTGCGGACCGTGTTCCCGCACGCCTCCCGCGTCGTGAGCCCCACCTCGCCGAGGATGCGCAGCACCTCCGTCGCCCTCTCCAGCTTGACGAAGTGGAACTGGATGTTCTCCCGGGTCGTGACGTGGCCCTTCTTGAGGGGCGCGTAGTCGCGCGCCACGCTCCCCAGGGTTTCCAGTTGGTCGGCCGTCAAGCCTCCGAAGGGGATCTTGACGCGGACCATCTGGGCGTCTGCCTGCCGCTGGCCGTACACGCCCCGCCTGAGCCTGTAGACGGTGAACTCTTTTTCCGCCCGCTCCCCCTTGCGGTAGAGCGTGGCCTCGGTCTCGAAGTCGTCGTACTCCTCGGGGAGGACGGGGATGACGCCGAGCGGCGTGGTCGTTTCGGCGGGGGTGGTCGCTTTGGGGTTCATGGCATCCTCACACGTTTTTTCACTCGGGCCGCGCGCCCAGCGCGCGGGCGATGGCTGAATGGGTGGCGATCTCCGTGGGGTCCTCCGGAGAGGGGCGGCACCAGGGCATCTCCTGGTCGCCCTCGGGACGGAACCAGGCCAGCTCCTCCGCGAGGGCGGCCACGGCCCCCACCACGACGACGGCGGGCGGGGAGACTTCTTCGCGCTCGGCGAACCGGGCCGCCTCCGAAAGCTTGCAGCGCAGGGCGCGCTGGCGGCCCGTGGCGGCGTTCTCCACGATGGCGACGGGGGTCTCGGGCACCATCCCCCCCTCCAAGAGCCCGTGCGCGATGCGCCCGACCGAGCGCGCCCCCATGAGGAAGACCAGGGTGCCGGGGCTCTTCGCCAGGTGGGCGAAGTCCACCTGGCCTCCCTCTTTGCCCGGGTCCTCGTGGGCAGTCACGACGGTGACCGAGGCCGCGAGCCCGCGGTGGGTGACGGGAATCCCCGCGAAGGCCGGAGCCGCCACCGCCGAGGTCACGCCGGGAACCACCCCGAAGGGAACCCCCGCCCGGGCCAGGGCCAGCGCTTCCTCGCCGCCACGGCCGAAGACGAAGGGATCGCCCCCCTTGAGGCGGACCACCTCCAGGCCCTCCCGGGCGAGATCGACCAGGAGGCCGTTGATCTCCTCTTGGCTCAGGGTGTGGTTTCCGGGTGATTTCCCTGCGAAGATCAGGCGGCAGTCGGCGCGGCAGAGGTCCAGCGCCCCGGGGGAGAGGAGGCGGTCGTACAGCACGGCGTCGGCCCCCTGGAGGAGCCTCGCCGCCCGGAGGGTGAGGAGATCCGGATCCCCCGGCCCCGCGCCCACGATGAAGACGCGGCCCATCGTCATGGAAGGTCCCTCTCTTTCAGAGAGGCAGGGTTCATGATCGTTCCTCTTCAGTTCTGTTGGCGGCCCGCCCCCGGCTGTCCACCCCCCCAGGGCGGATGGCCGGCGGCGATTCTTGGGAAAATCCTCATTTGACCTTGGCCGGCTGAATTCGAAATGAATCCAGACTAAAAGCCTTAGGTATTGAAGAAATTGCCAACTTTTATATACTTTGTCAATAGGGTTTCAAGAAAAATTCTGAATAAAATTGATTGGGAATTTCTGCCTTTTTCTCGGCGTGGTATAATTACAGGGGGTATTCTTTTAAACGCTGTATTTTCAATGAATTATCGCAATGCCCCATTGAAGTCCGGGCCAACCCGGGGGCGGAGCCCCTCCCCCATGGGTCAGCGCCCCCGCCCGGGCTTGCCAAGGCGGCCGGGCCGGTCCGAGCATGCGCAGGATCTTTGCCCCCGGGCCTCGGGGGCCGGGGAGAGCGGGAGGAGGGAGGATGATCCAGGACGCTGACCGGTTCCGGGCGGCCGTCGAGCGGCTCGATGCGGCCAATCGGGAGGATCCCAATCGAGAAACCTTCGAGGGGAGGGAATACCCCAAGGAGCTCCTCTATGCCCTCCGCATGACGGCGTGGCTGGAGCGGCTCGAGCCCGGGGCCTCGGAGGAGCTCCGTCTGGCGGTCCGGGGCCAGCACCTCTGCCGCTGGAAGATCCCCCGCGACCAGTACCCGAAAGGGCGGAAGGGCTACATTCAGTGGCGCACGACCCTGGCGAAGTTCCACGCGCAGTGGGCCGCCGAGATCCTTCGGCAGGTCGGCTACGATGAGGGAACCATCTCGCGCGTCCAGGCTCTCCTGCGGAAGGAGCGCCTGAAGTCCGACCCGGAGGCCCAGCTTCTCGAGGACGCGGCCTGCCTGGTGTTTCTGGAGCACTACTTTCTCGATTTCTCCCGCCAGCACGAGGAGGAGAAGGTGGTCGACATCCTCCGCAAGACGTGGAAGAAGATGTCCCCCCGCGGCCACAAGGCCGCGCTCGAGATGGCGCTGCCCCCCGAGGGGAGCACCCTCATCGAGAAGGCGCTCTCCTCCGCCTGATCCGGGCCGGGCGCGGGGTGGCGGGAAAACCGGGGCGCGAGGTTTCGGGCGGGGGAGAACCTGTGCCATAATGGCCCTGGATTCTTGCCGCGATCACCGAACAAGAGGAGCCGTCCATGCACATGATCATGTGGAACTGCTACGTCTGACCCTACGCCTACCGGGCCACGGAGTGGCTCACCCGCGTCCAGCAGAAGCGCAAGGATCTTAAGGTCACCTACAAGGCCTTCGTGCTCGAGCAGATGAACTTCGCCGAGGCCCGCGGGCCCGAGTGGAAAGCGTGGGAGGACAAGACCTTCCCGAGCCGCGACATCCCTCCCCACGAGGCGGCCAAGTGCGCGGGCCTCCAGGGCGAGGACAAGTTCGCCCAGTACCACCTGGCCCTCCACCGGGCCAGGCACCGCGACGGGAAGGACATCACCAACCAGCTCATCTTGCGCGACATCGCCGTCCAGGTCGGCCTCGACGTGGCCCGCTGGGAGGAGGACATGAAGAGTGGCGCGGCCGTCTCCCTCATCGCCCAGGACCACGAGGAGGCTCAGGGCCAATGGGGGGTGTTCGGGGTCCCCACCCTCTACTTCGGCAGCGGGAAGCCCGTCTTCGTGAAGCTCGACGAGGGCGACTGGGAGGGGCGGGACGACGAGGGCCTCCTGGAGGTCATCCGCGCGGCCTCGGCCGAGCGGCCCTATTTGCTCGAGATCAAGACCCCCGAGTCGGCCAAGCGGGCCGAGGACTCCCGCAAAAAGTACGCCAAGTACACGGGGGCCAAGCGCTAGCCGCCTGCGTGCGGAGCCGGCCGGCCCATGAGCGTTCAGGAGGCGCCCAAGCCCGTCGACCTCACGGTCGACAAGACCGCTCGGGAGCTCCGCGTCGCCTGGGCGGACGGGAGGAGGAGCGTCTACGGGTTCGACTACCTGGTGGCCCTCTGCCCCTGCGCGAACTGCCGTGAGAAGCGCCTCGAGCGGCAGCGCAACCCCCTCGCCGTCCTGACCGGCCCGTCCGGCCCCGCCGTCCTGGAGAACGCCTCTATGGTGGGGCGCTACGCCATCAACTTCGTCTGGCGGGGAGGCTGCCCGAGCGGGATCTACTCCTTCGACTACCTCTACGAGATCGACCCGGCCCGGGCGCGCGAGTCCCTCGAGGCCGAGGACCGGAGGGCGTAGCGATGGACGCCCGCCCCCAGGCCCCGACCCGCTCCCCGCTTCCCCGCGGCGGCGCGGAGCCCGAGGCGAAGGCGCCCCCCTTCTGCCCCACCTGACCGACGAGCCTTCTCCTCCTTCCGGTCTGGAAGGGGCTGCGCTGGCTGGGGCGGAAGATCCGGGTGGCCCGGCCGTAAAAATCCATCAGATTCCCCGTTTCCTCCCGCCCTCTCCCTCGGCGCGTGGGCCGAACGCTCCCGCTCGGGGCTGGGATCTTCCCGCTTTTCCGGGGATTTTCCCGTTCGCAATGACGGCGGAGAGCCCCTATATTGGATGGGAAGGGCAAAAAAGGCCGCTTCCGCTATCGGCGGGGAGGGAGAGCCATGAAGCTGTACGACCCGAAGAAGATCCTCGTGCCCGTGGATTTCTCCGAGTGGAGCCGGGGGGTCCTCCGGGCGGGGCTGGAGATCGGGCGCCACCGCAGCGCGGGCGTCAGCGTGATCCACGTCGCGCGGGAGGCCGACTACCTCACCCTCTACGGGGGCGAGATCACGGGAGCCGTCTCCTGGAACAAGTTCAGGGAGGACGCCCAGAAGGAGCTGGAGGGGCGCCTCCGCGAGCTTCTGGAGGAGGCGTCGGCGGGGCCCGGCGTGCGCTCCGTCCTGGTGTTCGGCGATCCCGCCAAGGAGATCGTCAAGTTCGCCGAGTCCGAGGACATGGACCTCATCGTCATGGCCACGAGCGGCCGCATGGGGCTGAGCCGGTTCTTCCTGGGCAGCGTGACCGAGCAGGTGATCCGGCGCGCCCACTGCCCCGTCCTCGTCATCCGGGCCAAGGAGGCCGAAAAATACCTCAACCCGGCGCGGGTGGGCCGGGAGGCCATGAACTAGGCCCTACTCCAGGTCGATCGTCTGGCGCCAGGAGGTCCCGCCGTAGCGGGCCTCGACCTCGACCTCGCGCAGGAGAGTGAGGTAGATGCGGAGTCTCGCGAGGTCCTCCTTCGAGAGCTCGAAGGCCCCCTCCTCGCCCAGGGCGTAGTCCCGCGTCTCCCCGCTCCGGAGGAAGGTGATCCGGACCGTCCCGCCGGGGCGGACGGCCTCGGCCGCCCCGCAGGGTTCCTGGCGGACGGCCTCCCAGGGGCCCACGATCGCTCCCCCCGTGGGGCGCCGGTCGGTGAAGCTGGCGCCGGCGCAGTTGGAGGGATTGACGATCCGCTCCCGGGTGATCGCGTTGGCGACCTCGCTGAACTTCTGGATGCCGCAGCCCACCCCCGCCGCCCCCACGATGGCGGCCGACTCGTGCCTGACCTCGACCTCCTGGTAGGTGCGCCGCTCCTCGACCGGGCAGAGCCGCACGCGCTCAAGGGCGGCCCGCCCCGGGCCCCGCCGGGCGAGGCGGTAGGCCTCCCTCTCCGGGGGGAGGGTGCGGCGCTCCACCCGGAGCACATCCCCCTTGGCGATTTCGGTCGTGCCGCAGCCGGCCGCCAGGAGGGCGGGGAGAAGGGCGAGGGGGAGGAAGGCAGATTTCGTCATGGCGGGCGAATTCCCTCGGGCGGCCTCCCCGATCCTAGACCCCTATGCCGCGCCCCGGCAAGGGGCGCGCTTTTGGCTCTGCTGGTCGGGTGGATTGGTGTATGTGGCGGGGGCGGGCTTGAACCCGCCACCTAAAGCAAAATGTCTGAAGCGCCCCGCGGGGGTGCGGCTCACCTCGCCGCGGCCTTCTCGGCCAGGGTTTCCAGGAAGCGGGCCGCCAGCGCCGTCCAGCCGGTCTGGTGGCTGGCCCCCAGGCCCTTCCCCGTGTCCCCGTGGAAGTACTCGTAGAAGAGCACGAGGTCGCGCCAGTGGGGGTCCCTGGCGTAGCGCTCCTCCTCCCCGTGGCAGGGCCGCCGGCCGCTCTCGTCGGCGAGAAAGAGGCGCGCGAGGCGCGCCCCGATCTCCTCGGCCACCTCCCGCAGGTTGAGGGTGCGGCCCGAGCGGGACGGGAACTCGACCCGAAGCGTATCGCCGTAGAAGTGGTGGTAGCGCTCGAGGGCCTCGACGATCAGGAAGTTCACGGGAAACCAGATCGGGCCGCGCCAGTTCGAGTTGCCCCCGAAGAGGTCGGTGTCCGACTCCGCCGGCGCATAGTCCACCCGGTATTCCGAGCCCCCGATCTGGAAGACGAACGGTTGGCGCTGGTGCACCTTGGAGAGGGAGCGGACCCCGTAGGGGGAGAGGAACTCCTCCTCGTCCAGCAGGTAGCTCAGCACGCGCTGGAGGCGCTCCCGTGAGGGGATCGCCAGGAGGCGGCGCCCGTGGAACCCTCCGTCGGGGCCGCCCGCGGCCATGTAGGTGATGTGCTGGGCCAGATCCTGCCGGTTCTCCAGGAACCAGCGCATCCGCTTGTTGAAACCGCTCAGCCGCTTGAGGACGTCGTCTTCGAGGACCTCGACGGCGAACAGCGGGATGAGGCCCACCATGGAGCGGATGCGCAGGGGCTGGGTCTCTCCGCCGGCCAGGAGCTTGTCGTAGTAGAAGCCGTCCTTCTCGTCCCACAGCCCCGTCCCCCCCAGCGAGTTCATCGCGTCCGCGATGGCCACGAAGTGCTCGAAGAATTTCGAGGCCACGTCCTCGTAGGCGTGGTCCTCCCGGGCGAGCTCGAGGGCCATGGAGAGCATGGTGTTGCAGTAGAACGCCATCCAGGCGGTGCCGTCGGCCTGCTCGAGGTGGCCTCCGGTCGGCAGCGGCCTCGATCGGTCGAAGACCCCGATGTTGTCCAGTCCGAGGAAGCCGCCCCCGAACAAGTTGTTCCCCTCGATGTCTTTCCGGTTCACCCACCAGGTGAAGTTGATGAGGAGCTTCTGGAATACCCGTTCGAGGAACATCCGGTCGCGCTCTCCCCGCGCCCCCGTCATCTTGTAGACGCGCCAGCAAGCCCAGGCGTGGACGGGGGGGTTCACGTCGGTGAAGTTCCACTCGTAGGCGGGGATCTGGCCGTTGGGGTGCATGTACCACTCGCGCAGGAAGAGGATGAGCTGCTGCTTGGCGAAGTGGGGGTCGATCTTCGCGAAGGGGATCATGTGGAAAGCCAGATCCCAGGCGGCGAACCAGGGGTATTCCCACTTGTCCGGCATCGAGATGACGTCCCGGCTGTAGACGAACGGCCAGTCGCGGTTTCGCCCGCGCTTGCGCTCGGCCGGGGGAGGCGGATGCCCCGGGTCGCCGTCGAGCCAGTCTTTGACGATCAGGTGGTAGAACTGCTTGGACCAGAGAAGCCCCGCGTAGGTCTGCCGCGCGGCGCTCCGCGCCTCCTCGCCGAGGCCGGCCGGGATCCGCGACCGGTAGAACAGGTCGGCCTCCCGGATGCGCTCCGTGCAGATCTCCTCGAAGCGGTCGCCGAAGGCCGGCTCGGGCGCTTCCTCCTCCGCGTAAAGGCGGAGTCTCAGGATCGCTGCCTCCCCGGGGGGCAGGTCGAGCACGTGGTGGGCCGAGGCTTTGGTGCCCGCCCGGCCGGGGTTCACGGCGTCCTCCTGCCCGCCGATCAAGAGCTCGTGGAAGGCGTCCTTCGTGTAGGGGATGGAATTCGGGATGTCGAAGAGCCGGAGGTGGTTGGTCTCGTTTTCGGTGAAGAGCAGAGCCGGCGCGGCCTTACCCGGGAGGGGCTCGATCTCGAGGTGGAACCGGCCCAGGGTGGGGTGGTCGGCCGTGATTCGCGCCTCGCCGGACATCGCCAGGCGCGGCCTCCCCGCGCCGTCCCAGGACCAGGTGTTCCGGAACCACAGGGTCGGGAGCAGATGCAGGCGGGCGGGCTCGGGGCCGCGGTTGGCCGCCGTGATACGGATCAGGATGTCGTTCGGGGAGGCTTTGGCGTACTCGGCGGACACGTCGAAGTAGCGGTTCTCGTCA
>CAYMWZ010000088.1:0-10169 GCA_964394385.1 uncultured Nitrospinaceae bacterium
CCTTACGGGCTGCTTGCGGAATGGCGCCTTGGGCGAAGGGACCTTTGTCGCCCAAAGCCCTGGAAAAGCCGGGCCTTGGAGGAAGCCGACGCCCTCTCCTTGACAGCAACTGAGGTCGGCGGCTAATTTACGCACGGCTTTTCTGAGGCCCGAGCCGCCGGGCGAACCAGCAGAGGCGCACGCAGTGAAGCGCACCTATCAGCCGAACCAAAGGAAACGGGCGAAGACCCACGGGTTCCGTCGGCGCATGAAGACCGGCGGCGGACGCGCCGTCCTCAGGCGCCGCCGGGCGAAGGGGCGGAAGCGACTCTCAGTCTCCCTCTGAGCGGGGGGGCGCACACGCCGCCGCCTCCCGCGGGGGACGGGAAGGTGAGCGAGAGATTCCGCCCGGGGATGCGGATCCGGCGGAGCGCGGAGTTCGCCCTCGTCCTGAAGAAGGGCAGGAAGCGGCGCAATCGCTACTTCACCCTGCACATCCTGCCGGCCGAAGGCGGCTGCACCCGGCTCGGCGTCGTTGCCTCCCGGAATACCGGAAACGCGGTCGGACGCAACCGCGCGAAACGAGTCCTTCGAGAGGCTTTCCGCCGCCTGCGCTCCAGCCTCCCCCCCGGGCTGGACCTTGTCGCGGTGGCGAAGAGCCCTCTTGTGAAAGCGAAACTGCAGGATGTGGAAAGAGCGCTCCGCGATGCTGTCGGCCGCCGGGATGGATGAGGCGCGGCCGGGACTCCCCCGCAGGCTCGCCGGGGGGGCCGCCGTGCTCCTGATCCGGGGATATCAGCTCCTCATCTCCCCCCTCCTGCCGGGCCAGTGCCGCTTCACGCCCTCGTGCTCCCGATACTCCATGGAGGCGTTCCGCCGCCACTCTCCCCACCGGGCCCTCTGGCTCACCCTCCGCCGGATCGCGCGCTGTCATCCGCTCCATCCCGGGGGGGAGGATCCGGTTCCCTGATGTTCTGCAAGGCGGAGGCGCAGTGAATGGAAAAGAACGCGATTCTCGCCGCCGTCCTCTCGATCGTGGTGCTCATCGGCTGGCAGTACTTCGTCCTGCGGCCGGCGGCGGAGCGGGAGGCGCGCCAGCGGCAGGCCGCCAAGGAGCGGGCCGAGGCCGAGAAGCGCGAGAAAGCCCCGCCCGCCCCGGCGGCCCCCGCCCCCGGGCGGGCGGAGCCCCTCCCCCCGGTGGCCGCCGCGAGGGAGGCCCGCGTTCGGGTGGACGTGGGGAGCGCGGTCTATGAGCTCACCAACATGGGAGCCGGCCTGGTCGCGGCGCGGCTGAAGAACTACCGGATGCCCGACGGCGCCCAGGTCGACCTGGGCGCGGGGGGGACTCCCTCCCTCCGGCCCCTCTTCTTCTTCGGAGGAGAAGCTGCCCGCCGGCTCAACGCCGCCACCTACCAGGCCGAGGGGGGGGACCTGGCGCTCTCCCCGGAGAGGCCCGAGGGCTCAGTTCGCTTCCACTACCGAGGCCCCGACGGCCTCTCGGCCGAGAAGATCCTCAGCTTCCGCCACGACAGCCACGCCATCGGCCTCAGGGTGAGGGTCGAGGGCCCCCCGGAGCTCGGCCCCATCGGCCTGGCCTGGGGCCCCCGCGTCGGCGGGAGCGACGGGAACACCTACGGGGGCGTGGTTGAGGGGCCCATGAGCTACGTGGGCGGGAAGCTCCACTACGACCACCCCGAGGCCGGCAAGCCCGTCCGCCACGGGGCGGACCTGCGCTGGGCGGCGCTCCAATCCAAGCATTTCTTGACGGCCCTCGTCCCCCGGGGCGGCGCGGAGGGCGCCGAGGTCCAGCTGTTGGCGGAGAAGAACGGCGAAAAGGACTACGCAGTCGTCGTCCCCCTGACGGGGGGGAGCCGGGCCGCCGCCACCTTCGACCTCTACGTGGGCCCCAAGGAGACCGACCGCCTCGCCCGGCTCGAGGTCGGCCTGGAGAACTCCCTCGACTACGGCTTCTTCTCCTTCATCTCCCGTCCCCTGATGGCGGTGCTGCGCGTCCTCCACTGGCTCTCGGGCAACTGGGGGGTGGCCATCGTCCTGCTCACGGTCCTGGTCAAGCTCCTCTTCTACCCCCTCACCCACGTGAGCATGAAGAACATGAAGGAGATGCAGAAGCTCCAGCCCAGGATGAACCAGCTGCGGGAGATCTACAAAGACGACCGGGCCAAGCTGAACGAGCAGGTGATGGCCCTCTACCGCGAGCACAAGGTGAACCCCATGATGGGGTGCCTGCCCATGATCATCCAGATCCCCGTCTTCTTTGGCCTCTACGAGGCCCTCCTCGTCGCGATCGAGCTCCGCCAGGCGCCCTTCTTCGGCTGGATCCGGGACCTCTCGGCGCAGGATCCCTACCACGTCTACACCCTCCTGATGGGAGCCTCGATGTACGTGCAGCAGAAGATGACCCCGACGCCGGCCGATCCCACCCAGGCGAAGATGATGATGTTCATGCCGGTCATCTTCACCGCCATGTTCATCTTCTATCCCGTGCCGGTGGGGCTGGTGATTTACTGGCTCGTGAACAACGTCCTCTCCATCGTCCAGCAGTACTTCGTGAACCGCTCCGTCCAGCCGCCCAAGCTGGCGGAGGAGGGGTAGGGGGCGACGTGGCGCGAAAGGTCGCGAAGAGAGGCCGCCGGCCGAACCCCCTTCTTGCGGGGGCGGTGGTTCTTCTCTTTCTCGCCGCGGCGGGCGTTGGGGCGAAGCTCCTCGCGGGCGCGCCCGCGGGCGAGGCCCCCGCGCCGGTGGCGGACGGGCGCCTCCTCGTGCGGGAGTTCTCCGACTACGGCTGACCCCACTGCCGGACGGCGCAGGGGGCGCTGGCGAGGCTGCGGGAGGAGTTTCGGGGGCGCATCCGCTTCGAGCACCGCGACTTCCCGCTGCGGGAGGTCACCTTCCGTGCGGCGGAAGCGGTGCGCTGCGCGGGGGAGCAGGGCAAGGTCGAGGAGATGCGGGGCATGGTCTTCGGGGGCCAGGAGGCCTGGGCCGCCAGCTCCTCCCCCGACGCGATCTGGACGGGCTATGCCCGGGGGGCCGGCCTCGACATGGAGAAGTGGGGAGGCTGCGTGCGGGAGGGCCGCCACCGGGCGGCGATCGAGGCGGACCGGCGCCTGGGGGCCAGCCTCGGAGTGAACGCCACCCCGACGGTGTTCGTCGGCCGGGCCAAGCTCGTCGGCGTGCCCGGCTACGAGGAGCTGGCCGAGGTGGTGCGGGCTGAGCTGGGGAGGAACTGAGGAGGTGCCGTCCCTGCTCGGCGCTCTGCGGGGGCCGGGCGCCGTGCTCGCGTTCCGTGTGGCGACGGGAGGGTTTTTCGTCGCGGCCGGGGTGGCCAAGCTCGCCCGCCCGGCCGAGGCGTTTGCCGGCCAGATCCGGGCCCACGGGATTCTGCCCGCGGGGTGGGAGTGGCCCTTGGCCCATGCGCTGCCCTGGCTTGAGCTCATCGCCGGCGGGTTTCTGCTGCTGGGGATGTTCGCTGGCTGGGCGGCGGCGCTCGTGGCCCTTCAGTTGGTTGCGTTCGCGCTTTTTCTGGCCGCCTCCCTGGCGTGGGGGAGGGCGCCGGAGGACTGCGGCTGCCTCCCGGGCCTCTCCGAGACCCCGGGCCAGGCGCTCCTGCGGGACGCGGTGATGCTGGCATGGGCCGCCCTGGCCGCCCGGGGGCTGCCCGGCAGGCTGGCCCTGGACGGCTGGCTGGCTGGAGCACAGGAGGACGCGCGCGATGAGTAGCCGGCGCAGACGCGATTGGGAGGAGGGCTCTCCGGGCGGGGAGGAGGGCCGCCGCAGGGGGGGCTCCAGCCCCGACCTCGCCCCCCTCGCCCGGATGTCGGGCCGGGCGCTGCGCCGCCTCATCGAGCGGGTGGACATGGAGACGCTCTCCCTCGCGCTGCGCCTGGCGGACGCGCCCCTGGTCGAGCGCGTGCTCAGGAACGTCTCCTCGCGCGCGGCGGCCGCCCTGCGCGAGGAGATGGGGGAGGCCTCCCCGCCCGGGCGCGAGGAGTGCGCCGAGGCCCAGCACGTCCTCATGGAGACGGCCTACGACCTCGAGGAGAAAGGGGAGATCTCCTTCGAGGGGCCGGCCGACGACGCCCTGCCCCCCCTCGAGCCCGCGACCGAGGCGCGCCTGGGGGGGTTCCATCTCGCCGAGGGCGGGGCGGCCGAGGTGGCCGCCCTCATCGCGGGGCTCGCCGAGCGCGCCCGGGAGCACGGCCTCGTCTCGCTCGAGCCCGTCCTGGAGCGCATTCCCGAGAACCTCCTCGCCGCCGGCCTCCGCATGGTGGTGGACCAGCTGCTCGCCGAGGAGATCGAGACCGTCCTCGGGCGCCAGATCGACGCCTTCCTCTACGCCTTCGAGCGCAACGGAGAGATCGCGGCGGAGGGGGTTCTCTCCATCATCGAGGGAGAGGACACGGAGCGCACCCGGGCGCGGCTGGTCTCCTTCTTGCCGGAGGGGGAGGCGGACTACGAGCGGCTGCCCGAGGTCAAGCTCCCGCCCTCGGCCCAGGCGGCGAACGACCTCATCCGCGCCTGCTGCGAGCTGGCCGGGCGGGCCAGGGCCCAGGGGCTGGGGGCGCTGGAGGGACAGCTCGACGCCCTTCCCGATCCGCTCCTCCGGCGGGGGCTGCGGTGGGCGCTCGAGGGGAACGACCTCGATGAGGTCGAGCGCATGCTGAGGCGCAGGGCACGCACCCGCGCCGACCGCGAGCGCAGGAAGCTCGAGGCCCTGCTCGAGGGGCTCGTCCTCCTCCGGGAGGGCCGCGACCCCGCCTACATCCGGGAGGCGCTGGAGGGCTTCTTGGAGGAGAAGGCGTGAGGGAGGCCGGCGGCCGATCCTCCATCCGCGGGCACGCGGCGGTGGTGACGGGAGGGGGAGCGGGGATCGGCTTGGCCGTGGTGGAGCGCCTCGCGCGCGAGGGCGCCAGGGTGGCCGTCTTGGACCGCGACCCCGAGCGGGGCGCCGAGGCGGCCGAGCGGGCCAAGGCCCAGGGGGCCGAGACCCTCTTCCTCCGGGCCGAGGCGGCCGAGCGGGCCGGGGCGGAGGAGGCCTTTGGCCGGGTCCTCGACGCCTGGGGGAAGATCGAGATCCTCGTCAACTGCGCGGGGGGCTTCACCCGGACCGACCCCCTCGAAGAGGTGGACGAGGAGGAGTGGGACCGCATCGTCGCCTGGAACCTGAAGAGCGCCTACCTCTGCATCCAGCAGGCCGCGCCCGCCATGAAGCAGGCCCGCTACGGCCGAATCGTGAACGTCTCCTCCCAGACGGCGCGGGAGGGGCTCATCGAGACCGCGATCCCCTACGGCGCGGCCAAGGCCGGCATGCTGGGCCTGACGCGCCGGCTGGCCGTGGAGCTGGCTCCTTTCGGGGTCACCGTGAACGCGGTGGCGCCGGGCATCGTCCTCTCCCCGCGCGTGGCCGAGGTGCACAAGGAGCGCCTGCCCCGGATCCTCGCCCAGATCCCCATGGGCCGGCCGGCCGAGGCGGATGAGATCGCCGACGGCATCTGGTACCTTGCCACCCCCGGGGCGGGCTACATCACCGGCGTGACGCTGGACATCAACGGGGGGAGGTACATGTCCTAGGCGGGCCCGGGCGCGGCCTGGCGCGGCTTTGCCCGGGCCGGTAGGTATGTCCTGAAGATCATCATCCCGGTGGCGGGAAGGGAGGGGAGATCGATGGGATACCGCGGCCTTCACGTCGTGGACGTCGACGCGCACTACCTGGAGAACATCCGCGACTTCGCCCAATACCTCGAGGGGCCCGCCGCGGAGAGGTTCGCCAACTGGAGCGGCAGGCACCACCTCCCCCTCCTGACGGGCGAGCAGTACGACCTCATGCTCCACGGCCACACCCGGCGGGACAGCGCGAACGTGACCGGCAAGGGTGGGGACATGGCCGAGATGCTCGGGATGGCCAAGCCGGCGGACATTCCCCGGGCCATGGAGCGGCTCGGGATCGACACCATCGTGATGTTCCCGACCTGGATGCTGATGGTGGAGTTCGTCCAGAACCCCAGGCACCAGGCGGACATCTGCAACGGCTACATCGACTACATGCTGGACGGGGTGGTGGACCCGGACAAGGGGGTCTACACCCTGGCCATCGCGCCCACCCGCGACCCGGAGCTGGGGGCGAGGCTCATCGACCGGGTGGCGGACAACCCGGCCATCTGCGGGGCCGTGATTCTCGGCTGCCTGGAGAAGCCCCTGGGTGCCGAGTTCTACAACCCCATCTACGAGGCCGCCCAGCACCACGGCCTCCCCGTCGTGCTCCACGCGAACTACCTGGGCCCGGACTTCTCCGCCTTCGCGAAGTGGACCTCCGTCCTCGAGGCCCACACGCTGGACATGACCTGGCACAACCAGGTGCAGCTCGTGAGCATGGTGGCGCAGGGGGTGCCCGAGCGCTTCCCGGACCTCGACTTCGTCTTCCAGGAGTGCGGCATCACCTGGATCGCGGGCATGATGTACCGCTTCGACACCGAGTACATGCGCCGGCGGCTGGAGGCCCCCCTCCTCCGGAGGCTCCCCAGCGAGTACATCAGGGACTTTTACTTCTGCACCCAGCCCATCGAGGAGATGCGCAAGAGCCACCTCAAGGCCTTCTTCGACATCATGGACGGGGAGAACACCTTCATGTACGCGAGCGACTGGCCGCACTGGGACTACGACGAGCCGGGCGCGATCGCGGATCTTCCCTTCCTCAGCGAGGAGGGGCGCCGGAAGATCATGGGGGAGACCGCCCTCCGGGTGTTCCGCTTCACGGAGAAGACCGTGAGCCTCAAGGCGGACGCCTGATGGCCAGGCGGATGTGGGCGGCGCGCGCCTCGGAGCTGCCCGTCGGGGAGCGGATCCTGCTCGAGCTGGGCGGGCTCCGCCTGGGCATCTTCCGCCTCTCGGACGGCTTCTACGCCCTGGAGGACAAGTGCGCCCACCAGCGGGGGCCGGTCTGCAGCGGGAACATGTTCCGCGAGATCCGGGCCGAGGTGGGGCCCGACGGCCGGGTGCGCGAGCGCTACGCGCGCGAGGAGCGGGACATCATCGCCTGCCCCATGCACGGCTTCGAGTTCGAGGTCCGGACCGGCGTCTGCCTCGCCGACCGGAGCCGGAAGGTCCAGAGCTTCCCCGTCGAGATGGACGGGGAGGACATCTACGTCATCCTGCCGGGCCGCGACCGCTAGGCCCGCCCCGCCTTCGCGCCGGCCCGAAGCGCCCTCCGGGGGGCGGTTTTCTGATGGACGATCGATCCTCCATTCGCGGGCAGGTGGCCATCGTCACGGGGGGCACGGCCGGGATCGGCCTCGCGGCGGCGGAGCGCTTCGCCCAAGAGGGGGCCCGGGTCGCCGTCATGGGCCGAGACCCGGAGCGGGGCGCCGCCGCCCTCGGGCGGCTCAGGGCCCGCGGCGGGGAGGCCCTCTACCTCCGGGGGGACGCCGCGGCCCGCGAGGAGGTCGAGGCCGGCTTCGGCCGCGCCCTCGGCGCCTGGGGGCGGCTCGACATCCTGGTCAACTGCGCGGGGGGCTTCACCGGGACGGCCCCGGTCGAGGCGCTGGATGAGGCGGAGTGGGACCGCGTCCTTGCCTGGAACCTGAAGAGCGCCTTCCTCTGCTGCCGGGCCGCCGCCCCCGCCATGAAGCGGGCCCGCTACGGGCGGATCGTGAACGTCTCCTCCATCGCCGGCCGGGCCCCCGTCCTCGAGGCCGCCATCCCCTACGGGGCCGCCAAGGCCGCCCTGCAGGGCCTGACGCGAAGGCTCTGCGTGGAGCTCGCCCCCCACGGGATCACCGTGAACGCCGTCGCCCCAGGCGTCGTCCTCTCCAGGCGCGCGGCCGAGATCCACAAGGAGCGCATGCACCTCGTCCTGGCCGCCATCCCGCTCGGCCGCACCGCCGAGGCCGAGGAGGTGGCCGACGCCATCTGGTACCTCGCGACCCCCGGCGCCTCCTACATCACGGGCGTCACCCTCGACGTCACTGGCGGGAGGTTCATGGGGTAGGGGGGCCCCTCCGGCCGCGCCCTCTCCGCCCGGCGGTTTGCCCGGGCCGGGGCGGAGCCGGTAAGGTGACTCCCCTTGGGCCGATTTTCAGGGAGGAGCCCCACTTGACCCTCGCCGCCCGCGAACGGCTCATCCTGGCCCTCGACCTGCCGAGCGCGGAGGAGGCGATGGCCCTCGTGCGCGAGCTCGAGGGTCTCGTCTCCTTCTTCAAGGTGGGCCAGCAGCTCTTCACGGCCGAGGGCCCCGATTTCGTCAAGCGGCTCATCGGGGAGAAGAAGAGGGTCTTCCTCGACTTGAAATGGATCGACATCCCCGAGACGGTCGCCGCGGCCGTGGGGGTGGCCTCGAAGTGGGGCGTGAGCCTGGCCACGATCGACGGCAACAACAGCCGGGAGACGATGGCCGAGGCCGCCCGCGCCGCTCGGCCGAGCTCGCCGCAAGCCGCCGGGGGGAGCGGCCTCAAACTCCTCTGTGTCACGGCGCTGACGAGCCTGGACGATGAGGTCCTGAAGGAGATGGGCTGGGGGACGACGGCCGGGAGGCTGGTCGAGGCGCGGACGAGGCGGGCGATCGAGACCGGCCTGGGGGGCGTGGTCGCCTCGGGCCAGGAGGCGGCTCTGGCCCGGAGGATCGCCGGGGAGGCGGGGAGGGAGGGTTTCTTGGTCGTCACCCCGGGGATGCGGCTGGCCGGGGCCTCCCGCGACTCCCACCGGCGGGCCGCCGGCCCCGAGGACGCGGTCCGGGAGGGGGCGGACTACGTCGTCGTCGGCCGGCCCATCCGCAGCGCCGCGGATCCCCGGGCGGAGGCCCAGCGGTACGTCGAAGCCATCGAGAGAGGCCTTTCATCGAGGACGCTGGCGACCTAGCTCCCCTCCCTCGCATTTCCCCCTACACGTTCGGCCAGACCGGGTCCTCCTTGTGGGAGAGGCCCCCCGAGGGGTGCTCGTCCAAGGCGTCGTAGATGTTGCCGACCCCTCCCCGGTGAAGCACCAGGAGGCGCTCGCCCAGCCTCGGGCTCTCGAAGGGGGTGGCGTAGAGGGCCTCGGCCTGCGCCTGGGCCTCCTCGCGCGTCATGCCCCGGCGCTTCATCTCCCGCACCTTCCCGATGATCTCGTGCATCTTCTGGCGCTGGGCGGGGAACTCCGCCTTCGTGCAGGGCTCCCCGTGGCCGGGGACGTACCAGTCCACGTCCAGGGCCTCGAGCATGCCCAGCGTCTGGAACCACTCCCACACCGAGGCCGAGTGGAACGCCACGTTGAAGTCGGGGGTCAGGTTGTCGGCCACGAAGGCGACGCGCTCCCCGGGGCAGTGGACGACCGTCTGCCCCCGGGTGTGGCCCGGCGCGTGGATGAGGCAAAAGGCGCGCCCGCCCAGGCGGAGCGTCATGCGCCCCCGGAAGACGATGTCCGGGGGTCGGAGCTGGTAGCCTTGGATGAGGCGCCCGGCGCCGGGCTCGTACTTGAGCATGCGCTCCTTGGCCTCCTCGGCGTTGGCGAGCGACTTGTAGAAGTCCGCGTCCGTCATCTCGCTGGCGACCACGTGCTGCGCGCCGAGGAACCAGTTCGAGGCGATGTGGTCCTGGTGGTGCTCGGTGTTGACGTGGTAGACGAGCCTCCCCCGGGCTGCGACCGCGTCGCGCCAGGCCGCCGCGACGGAGGGCTTCATGGGCCCGTCCACGGCCAGGACGCCCCCGGGCGTCGCGACGAAGCCGTAGGTGGGATAGGTGTTCTCGTAGAAGACGTTCTCGGCGAGCTGCTTCATGGGCCGCTCCTGGAGGGGGACGGCGCCAAGAGAGCACAGGCGCGGGGGACCGTCTAGAGGGCGGGCTCCTCCCGCCTCAGCGCCTCGGCCGCCCCCTCGGGCGCCACCTCGTTGATGTGGACCCCCCACCCGATCTCGAGGCCCGCCAGGCCCGTGAGGCGCGGGTTCACCTCGATCCGCCAGCGCCAGGCGGGGCAGGGCGGCTCGGGGGGCGAGTTCACCTCCAAGTAGAAGAGGACGTTCAGGGGCGGATCGCCCAGCCGGTTTTTCATCCGCCTCAGGGTGCGGGCGAGCGCCCCGCCCACGGCGGCGAGCGTCCCCGGGGAGGCCTCGGCGAAGCGCTCCTCCGTGGGCCAGGGGGAGATGGCCGTCTGGTAGGGGAAGCGCGAGGCGAAGGGGCACCAGACCACGGCGCCCGCCCCGCCCC
>CAYMWZ010000089.1:0-10110 GCA_964394385.1 uncultured Nitrospinaceae bacterium
TCCGCTTTGCTCCCCGGGTGGTGAGGCGCTTGGTCTGGGAAAACGGCATGGGCGTCCTTCCTCCGGTGGTGTCCCCCCCGTACCGGCTGCGGGGGAGGGCGCTGCGGTTCGCGGGAGCCAAGGCGCGAGGCGGCCCCGGTTTGGTGCCGGAGGAAACGCCCGGGGCCCCCGTCTCTCGGGAAAGCCCACGCGTCGGAGATGGAGCGAAAATTCGCGTGTGAAAATATGTAGGTCGGACCGGGTAGGTTGTCAACAAGCGGCCCGGCGCGCCCGTGGAGCCAGATGGCAGGCCTCGCGCGCGGACGCGGCTTTGCCTCAAGACCGTGTGGGCCTAGAATGGCATCCGCCTTCCGTGATCCCACCGATGCTGAGGCGAAGGTTCGATGATGAATGAGCAGGCGGCGCTCAGGCTCTTCTTGGAGGAGATCGCGCGCGAGGCCGGGGAGACGGCCCTCGGCCACTTTGGCCGGGTGGACATTGAGCCCAAGGGCGCGAGCCTCGTCTCCGAGGCCGACCGGGCGGTCGAGCGCCTCCTCGTCTCCCTCGTCCGGGCCCGGTTCCCCGCGGACTACATCCTGGCGGAGGAGAGCGGAGCGAACGACGCGGCCCATCCCGGCCCAGGCACGCGCTGGTGGGCCATCGACCCCATCGACGGGACCGGCCCCTACCTGAGTCGGCTACCCTTCTGGTCCGTCTCGGTGGCCTGCCTGCGCGGCCCGCGGGTGGAGGGGGCCGTGGTCTACATGGCCGCCCTGGGCGAGATGTTCTCGGCCGTGGAGGGCGCCCCGGCGCTTCGCAACGGGGAGCCCCTCCCCGGCCTGGCCCCGGATCCCCCGGCGGACCACAATTATCTCTTCGTCCCCTGCGGGGCCGTCGAGGGCCTTCGGATCGACTACCCGGGGAGGCAACTCTCCCTCGCGGCGGCCTCCCTCCACCTGGCCTACACGGCGGCGGGCTCGGCCTTCGGGGCCGTCCTCGAGCCCAACTGCGCCTACGACATCGCCGCCGCGGCCTTCATCCTGGAGCGGGCGGGAGGGGCGGTGCGCTATCTCTCGGGGGCGGAGGTGGACTACGCGGCGCTGGCGGACGGGCGCCTCACCCACGAGCCGGTCCTTGCGGCCCCGGCGGGGCAGATCGATTGGCTGAGGGGCCGGGTGTCCTGGTCCTGACTCCCTACATCCACATGCCGGCGCGCTGCATGAGCTGATCGAGGGCGAAGGACACCCGGTCCGGAGCCTCGAGGGGGGTCATGTGGCCCGCCCCCTCGATCACCTCGCAGGTGGAGTCGGGCAGTCCCTCGTGCAGCTCCCGCATCTCCTGGACCGAGATGAGGTCGTCCAGGGCACCGGCCACCACCGAGCACGGCACGCGGATCTCCCCGAGGCGGGGCGTCATGTCCACGCGCCTGCGCATGGCGTCGAGGACGGCGACGATCCCGCTGGGCCGGTGGGCCTCGATCACGCGGCGGATCTTCTCCACCTCGAGGGGATGGGAGGCCGCGTAGGCCGGCGAGAAGAGACGGGGGAGGAATTCGTTGGCGAAGACGGTCAGGCCCTCATCGATGATGAGGCGCATCATCTGTACCCGCCGCTTCTGGGCCTCGGCGCTGTCGGCGGTGGCGCGCGTGCAGAGGAAGGCCGCCGCCCGCACCTTGAGGGGATGGCGCACGGCCATCTGGGCGAGGACGAATCCCCCCATCGAGAAGCCGGCCACGGCGGCCGCGGGGGTGCCCAGCGCCTCGAGAAGGGCGGCCATGTCGTCGGCCATCTGCTCGATGGTGACCTGGCCGTTCGCCTCCCGGGTTTTTCCCAGGCCGCGCAGGTCAGGGGCGATGAGGCGGTAGCCGCGCTGGAGCGCCTCGGTCTGGGCGTCCCACAAGGAGTGGTCCAGGACGAAGCCGTGAAGGAGCAAGAGCGGCGGCCCGCTCCCCCTCTCCTCGAAGGCGATGTCGATTCCGTTGGCGCGGAGGGTTTTCATGAGTTTCTCCCGCCTCTCATCTCGCGCCGGAAGCTACGGAGCCTGCCCGGGCTCCGGGGGGGCGAGGACGCCGCCATTCTCGTCGCTCCAGCGCGCCGCGCCGTTGGCGGCGGGGAGCGAGGCGGGAGAGAGATCCCCGAGCGCCAGTTCGATCTCCTCCCGGACCCATTCGTCCCGCTCGGTCTGAAGGCGACTCTCCAAGGCGAGGCGGACCCAGCCGGAGGGGGCGCGCCGGCCGATCCTGCCCATCGCCCAGGCGGCGTGGCCCCGCGCGAGGGGTTCTCGGTGCTCCAGGGCGCGGGCGAGGGGCTCGAGGGCCTCCGTCCCGCCCGTGTTCCCGATGGCGACCGCCACGTTGCGGAGGAAGCCGTCGTAGCGGGAGCGCATGACGGGGGTCCCGCGGAAGCGGGCCTGGAAGGCAGTTTCGTCGAGGTCCAGGAGCTCGATGAGGTCGGGCGCCTTGGCCCCGGGGCGGGGGGTGAAGCGCGGCTCTTGGGCGGGGGGGGCTTCGTCGTTCCAAGGGCAGACTTCTTGGCAGATGTCGCAGCCGAAGAAATGGCCCCCCACCTGGGGCCTGAGCTCGCGGGGCATGGGGCCGCGCAGCTCGATCGTGAGGTAGGAGATGCACAGCCTGGCGTCCACCACCCCGGGGGCGACGATGGCGCCCGTGGGGCAGGCGTCGATGCAGCGCGTGCAGCTGCCGCAGTGGTCCTCCTCGAAGGGAGGATCCGGCGGGAGGGCGCGGTTGAGGAGAAGGGTCCCGAGGAAGAAGTAGCTCCCCAGGGAGCGGTTGAGAAGAAGGGAGTTCTTCCCCTTCCACCCCAGGCCGCAGCGTACGGCCAGGTCACGCTCGAGGAGGGGCCCGGTGTCCACGTAGCTCCTTCCGTCGATCCCGGCGTCAATCTCCCTGAGGCCGCGGAGCAGGCGGAGGAGGCGCTTCTTGATGAACTTGTGGTAGTCGCCCCCGTGGGCGTAGCGGGCGACCTTCCCGGGGAGGCCTCTGGGCGGGGCCGGCTGCGGGGCGCGGTCCTCCGGGGGGCGGTAGCGCATCGCGACGACCAGGGCCGAGCGGGTCTCGGGCCACACGCGGCGCAGGTCGCCTCGCACCTCGGGGTTGCGGCGGAGGTAAGCCATCTTCCCCGCGTAGCCGCTGGCGATCCACTCGCGGTAGCGGCTGTAGGCCTCTCCCAGGTCCGGAGGGGCGATGCCCGCCAAGTCGAAGCCGTGGGCGCGGGCCAGCTCCTTGGCGGCGCGGGCCAGCCGATCGAGGGAGGGCGCCTCGAGGAGGCCGGGGGCGTTCATGCCGGGGCCTTCCGGGCCACACACTGGACCTGGGCGCGGGCGGTGACGGTCCGTCCTCCTCCCCGGATGTGCGCCAAGAGCGCGTCCCACCGGCCGTCCCCGCGCCAGCGGGGGACCGCCTCCCCGTTTCTGAAGAAGCCCTCGATGGCCTCGCGGGCATCGCGGAAACGGAGGACTTCTTTCTCCACCCGGAGGAAGGCCGGGACGAGGCCGTGCCGGAGGAGCAGGGCCTGGGCCTCGTCTTCGTCGAGGGCGAAGCGGCTCGCGCGCCCGGCCTCCCGCCAAAGGTCAGGGTGCAGGGCGGCGAAGGCGAAGACGCCGCCCGTGGGAAGGGCGCGCGCAGCCCGCTCGGCAATCTCGGGGCTCATGCACAGGTGGGCGGTGATGAGGTCGGGGGGACGGCCGGGGAGGAGGGGGCCGAATTCCTCCCTCTCCACGTCCCAGCGGATGAAGCGGGCGCCGGCGAGGCCCTCCTGGCGGGCCCGCTCCCGCGCCTGGGCGAGGGCCTCCTCGTCCCGGTCGGCGCCGACCGACCAGCCCCCGGGGGACCATCGGTCGGCCAGGGCGAACGTCATCCGCCCCGCGCCGCAGCCCAAGTCGAGGTGCCCCCCGCCGGGAGGGAGGGCCTCCCGGACGGCCCCCAGCCAAGCCTCGCCCACCTGGCCGTGGAGGGCAGGGCCCTCCCCGGGCGCGCAGAGGCGGCGCCGGGTGTCGCGCTGCCAGGAAATTCGGGCGGTGGCCGTGCTCATGTGATCTCCCGAAAAAATTCCGCCGGGTGCTTCCCGCGGGAGAAGGAACCAGAGCCGCCGCAAGAGCCGGAGGCGGGCCTCCATCATCCGCCGCGATTTCCCGCCGGAGGCGAAGATCTTGGGGGGCGGCCCGGGTCCTGTCAAGGAGACGGTCGCTGCGGGCGGGCGCGGAAATCCCCCTTTTCCCCAAGGCTCTTTGGTGGTACCTATCCCTTCGCCGGGAGGGTGCTGACGCCCGGGCGGAGGGGCGGCCGGCCGAAAGTCGGAGGGAGGATGGAGGAGACCGGAGAGGCTGTGGGCTCCGATCGGCCGTTGGGGAGTGGCCTGCTGCGCCGCAGGACCATCTTTTTCTCCGCGGCGGCCGGATTCCTCCTTCTGGCGGCGCTGGTCTTCCTCTACCGGGAGGAGCTCGCCGGGGGCGTCGAGTTTCTGGCGCGGATCCAGGAGAAAAAGGAGAGGTTCCGCAACTGGATCTTCTCCTTCGGCGCGTGGGGGCCCCTCGTCTTCATCGGGGTTCAGATCTTTCAGGTGGTCTTCTCCCCCATTCCGGGAGAGCTCACGGGCTTCCTCGGGGGCTACATCTACGGGGTCTGGCTCGCCACCCTGTACAGCACGGTGGGGCTCTCGGTAGGAAGCTGGCTCTGCTTTCTTCTCGGGCGATGGCTGGGCCGGCCCTTCGTCGAGAAGCTCATCCCGCGCAGCGTGCTGGATAAGTTCGATTTCCTCGTCAACAACCGGGGGGCGTTCCTCGCCTTCATCTTCTTCGCCATCCCGGGCTTCCCCAAGGACTACATGTGCTACGTCCTGGGCCTGAGCCCCCTGCGCACGGGCGTGTTTCTTTTCGTCGCGACGGTGGGGCGCATCCCCGGCACCATCATCCTCGGCCTCCAGGGGGCGAACGTCTACGAGGAGAGGTACGGGGTTTTCTTCACCCTCCTCATCGGCGTCCTCATCCTCGGGGCGCTGGCCGCCTATTTCGCCGAGCCCATCCGCATTTGGCTTCGCGGCAAGGTCAAGGGCTGAGCCGCCCCTAGGTCAGCTCCAGGTAGAGCAGGACGAGCGGGGTGGTGAGGAGGCTCGCGGCCGTCCCGATGAAGACCACCGAGGCGCAGCGCGGGCCTTCCTCCCCGTAGCGCTCGGCGAAGATGTAGTTGAGGAGGGCCGGCGGGCTGCACGACACCAGGAAGAGCGCCGCCCGGAAGGAGCCCTGGAGGGAGAACGCCCACGAGAGCCCCCAGGCGACGGCGAAGCCCAGCCCGATGCGCAGCCCCGCGGTGAGGAGGCTGAAGCCCAGGTCCCTCACCTGGATGGAGCGCAGGCGGTAGCCCAAGGCGAACAGCTCCACCGGGAACATCCCCCGGCCCGTCAGGTGCGTGAAGGCGAGGAGGGAGGCGGGCACGGGGAGGTGGAGCAGGGCGGCCAGGATGCCCGCGAAAGCGGCGTAGAGGGCGGGCATCCGCAGCGGCTCGCCCGCCGTGGACCCCCCTCCGTGCAGCACGATCCCCAGCGTGAAGACGAGGAAGATGTTGGGGATGGAGAGCAGCACCACCTGGGCCAGGCCCTCGTCCCCGAAGGCGAGAAGGGCCAGGGGATAGGGCAGGGTGACGCTGTTCATGATCATGACGTTGGGGACGAAGACGCGGGAGTGGATCCCCGTCGCCCTCCGGATCCCCAGGGCGATCGCCCCTGGGATGAGCTGGATGGCGAGCGAGAAGGCGGCCGAGCGGAGGAGGTCCCCGGGGTCGATCCGCTGGCGCGCCAGGGCGTCGAACATGACGGCGGGGGCCAGGAGGAAGACGACCAGGTCGGCCAGGAATCTCGGGTCGATCCGGCGCCAGCGCCCGTAGGCGAAGCCCGCCGCCACGAGCGCCAGCACCGGCAACATGATCTCGAGGACGCGCAGGAGGTAGGCCATTCCGGCTCAGAAGTCTCGGGGAGGCCGGCCGGGGCGCTCCGCCCGGGCCGCGGAGGGGCGAGTATAGCGGCCGCCTCCCCGGGCGCACAAGGCGGAGGCCCCCGCGCGTTGCCCGCGTCCTCCGGCCGCGCTAGGCTCAAAGGCCCGCCCCGCACCCGCGGCGGGCCCGGTTGGAATCTTTTCCAGGGAGGAAGTCCTCATGCCCGTCATCGACCACGTCGGTTTCGCGGTCAAAAACGTCGACCAGAAGAAGGAGCTGATGGAGAAGCTGCTCGGCTTCAGGTTCCTCGAGCGCAAGGTCTACGAGCGGCCGGGGAACACGGCCCGCCTCGACTTCTACGAGGCCCAGGGCGGGGTGGTGGAGCTGGTCGAGATGAGCAATCCGGAGGCGCCGGTCAACAAGTTCATCGCGTCCAAGGGGGAGAGCCTCCACCACGTGTGCATCCGGGTGGAGGACATCCGCGCCGCCATGGCCGGGTGGGAGGCCAAGGGGGTCAAGTTCACCATCAAGCCCCCCCTCTACGGCTCGCGCAATGGGCTCATCACCTTCGCCGACCCCTCGACCACGGGGGGCCTCGCGGTCGAGCTGGTCCAGTACCTGAAGGCCGGAGAGCCCGTCCCCGACTGGGCGCAGAAATAGAGGGGAGCGTGCGGCGGAGGGAATCACAAGGGGCTTCGGGTTATCTCCCTCACAGCCACCGGGTGAGGGCGAGGCGCTTGCGCTCGTCGAAGCGGTGGAGGCCCGCCTCGCGCGCGATGCGGCGCGCCTCGGCCACCTCGAGGCTCGTGGTGCGGCGGTTGATCTCGGCGTACTTCTCCGGCCCCACCTTCCCCTCGGGGTGGTACTGATCCATGATGTTGACGTAGGTCGCGGGCGAGACCTCCTCGGCCAGGAAGCGCATGATCGCGCGCGCGTCCTCCAGCGCCCCCGGCATCACCAGATGGCGCACGAGCAGCCCCCGCCGCGCCAGGCCCTCCTCGTCGAAGGTCAGGTCCCCCACCTGGCGGTGCATCTCCCGGATCGCGGCCCGGGCGGCCGAGGGGTACTTGGGGGACTTGAGGTAGGTCTTGGCCTTCTCCTCGTGCCAGTACTTGAAGTCGGGCATGTAGATGTCCACCACCCCCTCCAGGTGGCGGAGGCTCTCGAGGGAGTCGTAGGCGCTCGTGTTGTAGACGATCGGGAGCCTGAGCCCCATGCGGATGGCGTGGGGGAGGGCCTCCAGGATCTGGGGGACCACGTGCTCGGGGGTGACGAAGTTGATGTTGTGGCAGCCCTGGTCCTGAAGCTCGATCATCATGGCGGCCAGCTCCTCGGGCCGCACCTCGCGCCCGGCCTCCCGCTGGCTGATGTCGTGGTTCTGGCAGAAGACGCAGCGCAGGTTGCACCAGGCGAAGAAGATGGTGCCGCTCCCGTTCCAGCCCCTCAGGCAGTCCTCCTCGCCGAAGTGGGCGAAGTAGCTGGCCACCCGGGCCCAGCGGCCCGTCCGGCAGACCCTCCGTTCGTCGTTCAGGCGGTTGACCTCGCAGTTCCAGGGGCAGACGCGGCACCGCCCCAGGTCCGCCAGGGCGGCCCCGACGCGGCGCTCGAGCTCCCCGGACTCCCAGAGACGGAGGTAGCCGGGGCGGTGGCCTTTGGCTGTCAGGGTCGCGGGCATGGAGGCTCCTCCTTCCGGCGGCGCCGGGGGCGGGCGAGAGGGCCCTCGGGCGCCTCTCTCTCAGGAGGATAGCATACCGGAAATTCCCGCCCCCGGGAGGGGGGAATTTCCCTCAGGCCCGCCCGGGGCGGATGAGTCCGCGCGGCGGCTCCCCCCGGAAGAAGCGGCGGATGTTCTCGAGGGAGGCCGGGACGTCCACGCCCCAGGAGCGGTCCGACCCCCCGCCCGTGTGGGGGAGGAGGACCACGTTGGGCAGCGCGCGCAGGGGGCTCGACTCGGGCAGGGGCTCCCAGCGGTAGACGTCGAGGCCGGCCATGGCGATCCGTCCCTCCCGCAGGGCCCGGACGAGGGCCTCCTCGTCCACGAGCGCCCCCCGGCCGACGTTGATGAGGGTGGCGGTCGGCTTCATGCGGGCGAGCTGGGAGGGGCCGATGAGGCCCTCGCTCTCGGGCGTGTGGGGGAGGACCAGCACGAGGTAGTCCGCGGCGGCGAGCAACTCGTCTAAGGGGAGATAGCGGGCCTCGTAGGTATCCTCCACCTCCTTGGAGTGAGGGGTCCTCTGGTGGTAGGCCACCTCCATCCCGAAGGCGCGGCAGCGGCGCGCGACCTCCATCCCGATGTCTCCCAGGCCGACGATCCCGGCCGTCGACCCGAAGAGCTCGGTCACGCCCTCGATCCGGGCCCAGTTGGAGCGGAACTGCCACTGGCTCGTCCGGATGGGCTCGAGGCCCAGGCCGAGGTAGGCGGCCTCCGCCACGGCCCGGTGGCCGGGGACGAGCTTTCGCGCGCAGGCGAGCATGAGGGCCAGCGCCTGCTCGGCCACCGTCGCGTTGCGCAGGAGGGGCTGGGTGGCGACGGCCACCCCCCGCTCGGAGGCGGCGGCGAGGTCGATGTTCTTGCAGTTGAGGCCGTGCTTTTGGATGAGCTTCAAGGAGGAGGCGGCGCGGATGGCCGGGCCGGGAAGCCGGGCCTTGTAGCAGAGGATGACCTCGGCCTCCCGCGCCGCGGCGCAGAGGGCCTCCTCGCTCTCGTCCCCGGGCGCTGTGATCTCGAACCCGGCCGCGGCCGGGCTCTTGCGGACGCGATCGAGGAACAGGCCCGAGGCGGCGTCGGCCACGAGGAGTCGGGTTGAGGCGCTCATGAGCGTCTCCGGCTGGAGGAGGCGCCGCGGCCGCGGCAAGGGCCGCCCTCCCATAGCATCCCGGGGTGGGCGGGTCAACGGGAAGAAGGCGGGCGGAGAGGGGATGGGGACTTGAATCGAATAGGGAAAAACTATAATAAAGCATTTTAAGTACATGAAGGGCCCATGGGGAGCCGGGGAAGGAGGAGCCTTGGACATCCGGCAGCTGGAGGTGTTCTGCCAGGTGGTGGAGTCGGGGAGTTTCTCCCGCGCTGCCAAGGCGCTCGGGCTCTCCCAGCCCACTGCGAGCGAGCACATCAAGACGCTGGAGGAGGAGCTGGGGGCGCGCCTGTTCGACCGCCTGGGCCGCCGCGTCCAGCCCACCCGGGCGGGCGGGCTCCTCCATGCCTACGCCCGCAGGATCCTCAACGAGCGCGACAAGGCCAAGGCGGCCATCGAGGAGTACCTGGGCATCGTCCGCGGGCACCTCGCCCTGGGCGCGAGCACCATCCCGGGGGGATACCTCCTGCCGCGCCTTTTGGGGGAATTCAAGAAGCTCTACCCGGAGACGACGGTCAGCATCGACATCCTCGACTCGCGCCGGGTGAGCGAGGCGGTGCTGGAGGGGGAGTATCCGCTCGGGGTCACGGGGGCGCGGGTTCCCAACAACCAGCTCCTCTACCGCCTCTTCGCGCGGGACGAGCTGGTGCTGGCGGTTCCGCCGGAGCATCCCCTCGCCGGCCGCCGGAGCATCCGCGCGCGCGAGCTGGAGGGGGTGAAGATGATCGTGCGCGAGGAGGGCTCGGGGACGCGCTCGGTGGCGGAGGAGCGGCTGCGCGAGCTGGGCTTCGCGGTGAAGCGGAGCCAGGTCGCGGCCGTCCTGGGGGACGCGCAGGCCGTCCGAAGCGCCCTCAAGGCGGCCGTGGGGGTGGCCATCGTCTCCCGGCTGGCCGTCGAGGAGGATCTCGCCAGCGGCGCCCTGCGCGCCGTGGGGATCGAGGGCTTCGCCTGCGCGCGCGAGTTTTACTCGGTCGTCCACAAGGCCAGGAGCCTGACCCCCCTGGGGCGGAGCTTCTTGGAGTTCCTCCACGCCGAAGCCCCCGGCTGAGGCCCTCGGGCCCCTCCCTGCGGGCCGGCGGAGGGCGCCCCCGGGGGCAGTTTTTTCCCGGGGCCCGGGCGAGGCGGGCGGAGGGAGATCCAGTATCTTATTTAAAATCAATTATTTACACAGCCAAGGCGAGTTCCCTCCCCGGTATGGAACTTGCTGTTCTCCCCTCCCGTGGTGGCGGGCCGGCGTTTCGGGAGAGGGCGGGCCAAGAGCAAGAGGAGGCGAATCCATGGGGCGCGTGGAGTGGGGCGGAGCCCCCCGCTTCGGGCGGGGGGCGACTATCG
>CAYMWZ010000090.1:0-10093 GCA_964394385.1 uncultured Nitrospinaceae bacterium
CCGTTGACGCCGTTGCCCGTCGTGTAGACGAGCATGGTGGAGGAGCCGTAGATGATGTACCCGGCGCAGAGCTGCTTCGTGCCGGGCTGGAGGAAGTCCTCCAGCCGGGCCGGGCCGCTCTTGGTGGGCCGCCTGAGGATCGAGAAGATGGACCCGATGCTCACGTTCACGTCGATGTTCGAGGAGCCGTCGAGCGGATCGTAGACGACGACGTACTGCCCCTCGTCCAGGAGCTCGCCCGGCACGATGTAGGGGTCCTCCATCTCCTCGCTCGCGAGGGCCGCCACCGGGCCGGTGTGGTCGAGCGCGCGGCGGAACACCTCGTTCGCGTATTCGTCGAGCTTCTGGACTTCCTCGCCCTGGATGTTCGTGTGGCCGGTGAGCCCCAGGATCTCCACGAGGCCCGCCTTGTTCACCTCGGCGTTGACGATCTTCGAGGCGAGGGAGATCTGGCTCACGAGGCGGGTGAAGACGCCCCGCGCGCCGGGGTGCTTGCGCTCCTCGTCCCGGATGTGGCGCTCCAGGGTGATCCCTTTGGTCTGCTGGGCCGGCGTCGTGACGGCTGTGCGCTGCATCGGCGTCTCCTCCCCTCCTTGCCGCAAGGCGCGCGCGGTGCAGGAGGTCCCTTCGCCCCTCCGGCGGGCCGCCCTACACCCCCACGAGCTCCCGCTCCATCGCCTCGGTGTACTTGCCCGAGCGCGCGGCGCCGTTGCACTTGCTGCGGTGGTAGAAGACCTTCTGGCCTTCGGCCACGTTGGTGTCCTTCCCGCCCCAGGCTTTCAGGGCCGGGGCCTGGAGGGCGCGGCCGTAGGAGAAGCTGAGTTCCCAGGGGTTGCCGCCGATGGCGTTCATCGCGTTCAGGTGGGCGGTCGCCGCCTCGTCGCTCTGGCCGCCCGAGAGGAAGACGACCCCCGGCACCGCGGGGGGCACGCACCGGCGCAGGCAGCGCAGGGTGGCCTCGGCCACCTCGCGGACGCCGGCCTGCTTCGGGCAGCCCTTGCCCGAGAGGACCATGTTGGGCTTGAGCAGCATCTGCTCGGGCGGGACGCGCTGCTCGTAGAGCGCGTGGAAGACGCTCTTCAGCGTCCGCTCGGTGACGTCGAAGCAGCGCTCGATGGTGTGGTCGCCGTCCATCAGGACCTCCGGCTCCACGATGGGGACCAGCCCGCCCTCCACCGAGAGCGCCGCGTAGCGCGCGAGGGCGTGCGCGTTGGCCTCGATGCAGTAGCGGGTGGGGATGCCTTTCCCGATCGTGATGACGGCGCGCCATTTGGTGAAGCGGCCCCCGAGGTCGAAGTACTCCTTGAGGCGCTCGCGCAGGCCGTCCAGCCCCTCGGTGACCGTCTCGTCGGGGGAGCCGGCCAGCTCCTTGGCCCCCGTGTCCACCTTGATGCCGGGGATGATCCCCTGCTTGGAGAGCACCTCCGGGAAGGGGACCCCCTTGGAGGATTTCTGCCGGATGGTCTCGTCGTAGAGGATCACCCCGCTGATGAAGTCCGACGCGCCCGGCGTGGTGAAGAGCATCTCCCGGTAGGCGCGGCGGCTGTCCTCCGTGGAGGAGAGCTTGATCTGCTTGAACCGCCTCTCGATGGTGCCCGAGCTTTCGTCGGCGGCGAGGATGCCCTTTCCCTTGGTGACGAGTTGCCTGGCGGTGGCTTCGAGATCCTTCGAGCTCATGGTCTTGACTCCTTCGGAGGACTTAAAGAAGGAACGGCAAAAGCCCGGGAGGTCTCCCCGGATGGCGGACGCCCTCCCCATCTTCCGGAGAGAGGTTTCCGGCGGCTCGCCCGGTTGCCGGCCCGCATAAGCGGCGAGGAGAGGAGGGCGCCGGCTGAGGGCGCCCAGGGCCGACCATCCACCCTCAAAACGCTCATTTCTTCCCTTAGAATACCAGATTCCCGGGGGGGACGGAACAGCGCTCTACGGGCCCGGAGGGCCGGGGAGGGGGACCGCGGTGCTATAATCGCGCCTCCCCGCCCCTCCCGCGAGGAGCCGATGGCCGACCGCGATCCCCGGGCCGGGGGAGGCCCCCGGTGAGCGGAAGCCCCCTCGCCCCCCCGGCGTGGCGGATGCCCGCCTTCTATTTCATCCATTTCTTCAGCGTGGGCGTCACCCTCCCCTTCCTGAACGTGTATTTCCACTCGGTCGGGATGGAGGGGCTCAGGCTCGGGCTCTTGAATGCGGCCCCGCGGCTCGCGACCGCCTTCGCCCCGCCCCTCGTGGGGGCGCTCGCGGACAAATTCCGGGCGGGCCGCGGGCTCCTCCTCGCGGGCTCGGCGGCGGGCGCCGCGCTCGCCCTCGCCATGTGGGGGACGGCGGCCTTCTGGCCGCTCTTCCTCCTGACGACGCTCTACGCCGCCGCCAAGGGATCCCTCGTCCCCATCGCCGAGAACGTCTGCCTGCGGGAGATCCAGGAGCGCGGGGGGGAGTACGGGCGGGTGCGGTGGTGGGGCTCGCTCGGCTTCATCGTGGCCGCGCTCGGGGTGGGGAGCTCGATCGACGCCGCCTCGGTCGGGCTCATGTTCCCCGTCCTGGCGGCCAGCAGCCTCCTGCTCGCGGGTGTGATTGCCTTCTTCCCCGGCGAGGGGGGAGGCGCCCGGCCGCGCTTCGGGGGGGACCTGAGGGAGCTCCTCCGGGGCCGCCCCCTGCTCACCTTCTACGCCGCCTCGGTCCTCGTGGCTGTCAGCGCGGGGCCCTTCGGCGTCTACTTCAGCATCCACCTGAAGGAGCTCGGCATGTCGGCCGCCTTGATCGGGCTGGCCTGGACGGCGGGGGTGGCGAGCGAGATCTTCTTCTTGTTCCGCGCCCAGGCCATCGAGCGGCGGGTCGGCCTCAGGGCCATGATCGCCTCCGGCATGCTCGCCTCGGCGCTGCGGTGGGAGCTGGTCGCCCTGACCGAGAACGGGGCCCTCCTCGTGGCCATCCAGGCCCTTCACGGGGTGAGCTTCGGCGTCTTCCACGCCGCCGCCGTCCAGTACGTGGACCGCCTGAGCGGCCCCGCCACCAAGAACACGGCCCAGTCCCTCTACGGCGCGGCGACCTTCGGCGTGGGCTCAACGGCGGGCGCCCTGCTGGCGGGCTGGCTGCTCCCCCTCTGGGGCTTCGTCTCTCTCCTCCACGCGGGGGCGCTCCTCGCCCTTGCGGGCGCCGCGTGGTTCGCCCTGGCCTCGGGGCTGGGGCGGGAGGAGGGCCCCTAGATCTGGAGGGCGGAGCGGATGGCGTCTCTCCTCCGGGCGAACTCGCCCTCGCCGAGGACGGCCCGGGAGTTTTCGACCGAGACGTCATCCTCCAGCTCCACCCAGCTCTTGCACCCGGCGTAGGAGGGCTTCATCTCCAGGATGGCGGGGCCGGGCAGGGCGTAGACCCTGAGGACGAGGGCGAGCACCGCGTCCTCCCCCCAGCGGTGGAAGCGCTCCTTGGCCGCCGCCTCCGACCAGACGTGCATCCCCCGCAGGGCGAGGAGGGCCTCCAGGGAGCTCACCCGGATGACCTCGGCCACCTCGGCGTAGTGGCTGATCCGGAGGACCCCCGAGTCGGGCTGCTCGCGCAGCATCTCCTCGAGCATCCCCCGCGCCTCGGGGGCGACGCTCTCGGGCGCCTGGTGGAAGTAGGTGGGGAAGAAGAGGAAGGCCGGGTGGTCGGGCCGGAACTCCCCGCCCTCCTCCCGGATCCCTCCCTTGCGCAGGACGAGGGTCTGCCGCCCGGAGGCCAGGGCCCGGCAGATGAGCGCCCACTCTTTGAAGGCCTTCTTCATCTCGCGGCTTCTCCCTCCCCCGGCTCGGCCCTGGCGGCGCTCTCCCGCCTCGGGCGATACTCTCCGGGCGCCGCCGGGCCCCTCCCCGGCCGGCGCGGGGCTCCCATGGGCGATCCTGCCATCTTTTTGACCGGAACGGGAACGGGGGTGGGGAAGACCGTGGTCGGCTGCGCCATCGCCGCGGCTTGGGCGGCGGCGGGCAGGCGGCCCCGCGTCATGAAGCCTGCCGAGTCCGGCTGCGCCCGGCGCGGGGGGGCGCTCCACCCCGCCGACGCCTGGGCCCTGCGCGAGGCGGCGGGCGATCCCCGCCCCTTGGAGGAGGTTTGCCCCTACCGCTACGGCCTTCCCCTGGCGCCCGCCCACGCGGCCGAGGAGGAGGGGAACCCGCCGGACCTGGGCGCCCTGGCCGAGGCCGTGGCCTGCCTCAAGCGGCGGCCCGGCCCCCTCCTCGTCGAGGGGGCGGGGGGGCTCCTGGTCCCCCTCGCCGGGCGGGCCCTCGTGAGCGACCTGGCCAGGCGCTGCGGGCTTCCCCTCCTGATCGTGGCTCCCCTGGGCCTGGGCGCCTTGAACCACGCCCTGCTCACCGTGCGCGCGGCCCGCGCCGAGGGGATCCCCCTCCTGGGGATCGTCCTGAGCGATCTCGCGGGGGAGAGGAGCCCCGCCGCGCGCCGCAACCCCGGGGCGGTCGAGGAGCTCTCGGGCGTCCCCCTCCTGGGGGTCCTCCCCCATCTGCCGGGGATCGGGGAGGAGCTTCGGGAAGGCGCCCGGCCGGGCTCCCCCGCCGCCCTCCGCCTCGCGGAGGCCGCGGGGCGCCTCCGCCTCGCCGCCCTGGAGGGCTCCTGAGGGGCCGGAGGAGGGCTCAGGGGGAGGCGGCCAGGGAGAAGAGCTTCTCTCCCAGGCGGGAGCGCGCCTCATCAAGGATGGGGGAGACGGCCCGGGCGAAGGCGGCCCGCTCCTCCTGCGTGAGGTCGACGAAGGCGACCCCCTCCCGCTCCATGTCCCTGCGGCACTGCTCCTCGGTCTCCTCCCCCGCCCCGCGCTGGTAGCGGACGGCCTCGCGGGCGCTCTCCCGCACGGCCGCGCGCACCTCCTCCGGCCAGGCGTCGAAGCTCGCCTTGTGGACGTAGAGGCCCCGCGCCCCGTAGAAGTGGCCGCTCATCGTGACGTGGCGGTGGTGGCGGTTGACGCCGTAGGTCACGGTGTTGGCGAGGGGGTTCTCCTGGGCGTCCACCTCGCCCGAGGCGATCATGGCGATGCCGGGCTTGAGGTCGACGGGGACGGGCACCGCGCCCAGAAGATCGAACGTCCGCACGTGGACCTCGTTCGGCTGGAGGCGCACCCGCATCCCCCTCACGTCCCCGGGCCGGCGCACGGGCCTGAGGCGGTTCGAGAGGTGGCGGAAGCCGTTGTCCCAGTAGCCGAGCACGCGGTAGCCCGTCCGGCTCTCGGTGCTTCGGGTGAGAAGGCCGCCCAGCGCGCCGTCGAGCGCGGCGTGGGCATGGGCGGTGTCCCGGAAGAGGAAGGGAAGGTCGAGGATCTCGAGCTCCGGCACCCGGCCCGCCAGGTAGCTCGTCGAGAAGTAGCACATCGTGAGGAGGCCGCACTCCACCATCGAGAGGAGGTCCTCGGCCCGGTAGCCGAAGTCCAAGACGTTCCAGAAGACCTCCACCCGGACGCCCCCGCCGGCGCGCCGGGCCACCTCCTCCCGGAGGAGGGCCGCCGCGCGGCTGTGGGAGGTCTCAGGCGGCGAGTAGCCCCCGAAGCGTATGCGGATGGGCTCGGGCATTTTTCTACTCTCTCCGGTGGGGGAACCAGGCCCCGGGAGCCTACCACAGCCCGGCGCAGCCGGCCCCCGCCCTTGACTCTCCTCTCCCCCTTGGGGCATGTTCCTGCGTTCGTACCATCCTCCTCCGTCGCAGGGAGACCGCAGGATATGGCAACCTTTCAGGAGCAGCTCTTCCTCCAGGTGGCTTCGCGCTCGCTCAGCCGCCTCACCAAGGACCTGCAGAAGAAGTTCGAGCCCAAGAAGGGGGATCGGTTCAACGTCAAGGGCATCACCTACGAGATCGGCCCCCCCAAGTTCGTGGAAAATGGCATCCGGTTCGAGATCAGCAGCAAGATCCCCGGGGAGGAGCTCCCCTCCTCCTACGATGAGGCGCAGTACTTCGGGCGGATCGAGAAGGCCTGCCGGAGCTCCAAGAAGCAGCCCGTGGCGGCCGACATGGAGAACATCGTCCGGGAGACCCGCGACCAGGAGCGCAAGGAGCGCGACTACGTCAAGCTGACCTACCAGTACCTGCAGGATGAGCTCTTCGACGAGGCCGCGATCGCCCGGGAGGTCGAGGACTACGCCCGCAACCCGGCAAAGAGGGAGGCCCCTCCCCCCGTCCCCGGGGTCAACACCCTGGCCGGCCGCTTGATCCTCAACCGGCTCGAGAGAGGACTCTACGAGGCGGCCAACGAGAACGTCGAGACGCTGATCCATGCCAACGAAGAGGCGCGGGGAGAGATCAGGAAGCTGAAAAAGAAATAGGCCGGCCTCCCCCGCCATGTCCTCCCCCATCGCCCTGGTCGGCTGCGCGGCCTGGACCCCCCTCGAACGCATCGCCGACGCCCTCGTGCTCATCGAGGCGGGACGCATCGCCCGCCTCGCGCCGCGCGGCGCCCTCCCCCTCCCGCCGGGGGCGGCCGCGGTGGACCTGTGGGGGGCGGCGGTCTGCCCCGGCTTCGTCGATCTTCAGGTGAACGGCCTGGGGCCGGACGCCGTGCTCTCGGGAGAGGCGGAGGGCCTCCTCCGGATCGGCCGGGCGCTCGCCCGCCGGGGCACCACGGCCTTTCTCCCCACGGCGGCGAGCGCCCCCCCCGAAGTCCTCCTCCGGGCCGCCCGGGCGGTGCGGGCCGCCTGGGAGCGCCAGGCGGAGGGAGCCGCGCCGGGGGCGGCCATCCTGGGCCTTCATCTGGAGGGCCCCTTTCTGGCCCGCGGGATGCGCGGGGCCCACCCGGCCGAGCACATCCGGCCCCTGGATCTGGGCGAGGTGGAGCGCCTGGCCGAGGCGGCGGGCGGCTTCGGCCCGGGGGGCCGGCCGGGCCTGCGCATGCTCACCCTCTCCCCCGAGGTGGAGGGCGCCGCCGACGCGGCCCGCTGGCTCGCCGCGCGCGGGGTGGTCGCGGCGATGGGCCACACCGCCGCCTCGGAGGAGGAGGTCGAGGCTTTTCTCGCCGCGGGGGGGCGCTTCGCCGTCCACGCCTTCAACCGCTACGCCGCCCCGGAGGGGGCTCCCAGCCACCGCGCCCCCGGCCCCATGGCCGCCGTCGCCACGGACCCCCGGCTCCGGGCGGGGGTCGTCGCCGATGGGGTCCACGTCCACCCCCGGGTGCTCGACGCCTTCGTCCGCAGCCGCGGCTGGGAGCGGGTGGTCCTCACCTCGGACCTCGTCTCCGAGGGCGGCCTCTCGGGCGGGGGGGCGGAGTCTGGCGTCCTCGCGGGAAGCCGGCTCTCCCAGGGCGAGATGCTCCCGCTCCTTCGCGCGTGGTGCGGCCTGAGCGCCGAGCGCGCCCTCGCGGCGGCCACCCTCAACCCCGCGCGCGTGCTCTCGCTCGAGGGGGAGGTGGGGCGCCTCGCCCCGGGGGCGCGGGCGGATCTCTGCGCCCTGGACCCGGCGAGCCTCTCCGTGCGCGCCGTCCTGGCGGGGGGCCGCTGGGCCGCCGGCCCGCCCGGAATTGCGGCGCCCTAGGGTTTCACCCATAATTCCGTATCGAATGGGTTTACAGGAAGAAAGCGTCTCTCCCGCCCCCCTCCGCTCCCAAGGCCGCGCGCGATGTACGATCTCCTCATCCGGGAAGCGACCCTCTACGACGGCGGGGGCGGCGCGCCCTTCGTCGTGGACCTCGCGGTGGCGGGGGACGCCATCGCCGCGGCGGGCTCCCGCCTGGGGGGCCGGGCGCGCCGCGAGGTCGGGGCGCGCGGGCTCGCCCTCTCGCCGGGCTTCGTGGACATCCACGGCCACTCGGACTACTACCTCCTCATCAACCCGCGCGCCGAGGCCAAGGTGCGCCAGGGGGTGACGACCGACGTGGGGGGGAACTGCGGCTACGCCGCCGCCCCCATCGGCGGCCCCGAGCTCGAAGAGCGCCGGAGGCTCTACCGGGAGCAGTTCGGCCTCGACCTTCCCTTCCAGCGCCTGGAGGAGCACCTCGCCCGCCTGGAGGCGGTCGGCATCTCGGTCAACTACGCCTCTCTCGTCGGGCACAACACGGTGCGCGCGAGCGTGATGGGGGGGAGCGCGCGCCCCGCGGGAGGGGAGGAGCTCGCCCGCATGGGGGCGATGGTCGAGGAGGGGATGGCCGAGGGCGCCTTCGGCCTCTCGACGGGCCTCGTCTACGCGCCCGCCTGCTTCGCCAGCCGCGCGGAGCTCGTCGCCCTCTGCCGGGCGGCGGCCCGCCGCGGGGGGCTCCTCGCCACCCACATGCGGAGCGAGGGGGAGGGCCTGCTCGAGGCCATCGAGGAGGTCATCGGCGCGGCGGAGGAGGCGGGCCTCCCCCTTCAGATCAGCCACCTCAAGACGGCGGGCGAGAAGAACTGGCACAAGCTCGACGCGGCCCTCTCCCTCATCGAGGGGGCCCGGGCGCGCGGCCAGGACGTCACCTGCGACCGCTACCCCTACACCGCCTCGAACACCCACCTGAGCGCCCTGCTCCCGGACTGGGTGCACGACGGGGGGGCCGAGGAGAAGCTCGCCCGCCTCCGCGGGGCCGAGTGCCGGGGCCGCATCCGCGGGGAGATCCTGGCGGCGCACCCGGAGCCGGAGTACTGGGAGCAGATCCTCATCAGCCGGGTGCTCACCGAGGCGAACCGCGGCCTGGAGGGGCTCACCCTCGCCCAGGCGGCCGGGCGCCGGGGGGCGGAGCCGGTCGAGGCGATGATGGACCTCCTGGCCGAGGAGCGGCTGATGGTGGAGGTCTTGATCTTCATGATGAGCCCCGAGAACATGCGCCGCATCCTGGAGAAGCCCTACGTCATGATCGGCTCCGACGCGGCCGCCCTCACCCACGAGCCACCGCTCGGGGCGGGCCGTCCGCATCCGCGGAACTTCGGCACCTTCCCGGCCGTGCTGGGCAACCTCGCCCGGGACGAGGGCCTCTTCCCCCTGGCGGAGGCGATCCGCAAAATGACCTCCGCCCCCTGCCGCCGGCTCGGCATCGCCGACCGGGGGCTCCTCCGGGCGGGGATGAAGGCGGACCTCGTCCTCTTCGACCCCGCCCGGGTGCGCGACAGGAGCACCTACGAGCGGCCCATGGCCTATCCCGAGGGGATCGAGATGGTCTTCGTGAACGGCGCGGCCGTCGTCGAGGAGGGCGCGCACACCGGAGCCCGCCCGGGGCGGGCTCTCCGGCGCGCCGCGCGGGGCTAGGCGATGGGCCTCTACGCCACCCTGGGGCTGGTCGCCGCCCTCGCCCTGCTCGCCCTCGTGCCCGTCTGGCTCTACGCCCGGCGCGCCTCCCGGCGCTCGGCCTTCCCCGCCGAGACGTGGGATCCTTTCCTCGAGAAGGGGCGGGAGCGATCCCCCTGGGGGGCCGACGTCCCCGAGGGGGTGGAGAAGATCTCCGGGCCGGAGGCCCCCGAGGCGGAGACCTTCGTCCCCGCCCCTCCCGCCTTCGACACCACCCTCCCCTCCCGCATGAAGGGCCTGGCGGCGCCCGCTCCGGGCGCCGGGGAGGCCGGCCGCGGGAAGCGGGAGGAGGACGGCGGGAGCCGGCTCGACCTCCTCGCGGCCTCACTCGCCGCCCCGCCCGCCGCCCCGCGCGGGGAGAATCCGCCGCCGCCGGCTCCCGCCGCGGGCGCCCCCCCCGGCCTGGGCCGCCGGCCCTGGTGGGAGGGGCTCCCCGCTCCGAAGGATGTGCCCCGCCGGCGGAGCGTGGCCCAGATCATGGGGCTCGCCATAGCCTCTCGGCCCCCGGCGGAGGAGCCCTCCTCCGGGGAGGCGGCGCCCTTCCTCGCGTGGGCCGAGAGCCAGGAGCCGGCCTCCCCGCCACCGGCGGAGGAAGATGTGCAAGAGGAGGCCCGGGACGCGGCAGTGGTGGAGGAAGAAGTAGAGGATCAGGCCGAAGCCGCGGCGGTTGAGGAGGCGGAGGAGGCCACGCCCGAGGAACTCTCCTTCCTTGCGGAGGAGGAAGAAGAGGAAGCCGCGCCCTTGGAGAGCGTCCCCGCCGGGGAGGGCGAGGCGCCCCCCGCCCCTCCGGAGGGGCCGGCGGCGGAGGAGCTGCCCGGGGCGCTGCTCGGGGAGGAGGGCGAGGCGCCTTTGGCACTGCCGCCCGAGGCTCCTCCCCCGGCGGCGGAGG
>CAYMWZ010000091.1:0-1349 GCA_964394385.1 uncultured Nitrospinaceae bacterium
GGGGACGGCGAGCTGGGAGAGGCGGTAGCTCCTCCCGCCGCCGGGGTCCCCCTCGGGCGCCCAGCGGCCCGCGCCGGGGGCGAGGGCCGCCCCGCAGCGCAGGCAGGCGAGCCAGGGCCCCTCCCCCTCCTCCCGCAGGACCTTCGGCCAGCCCTCCTCGAGGACCGCCTCCTCCCCGCAGCCCGCGCAGGGGACGCACCAGCGCCTCCGGTCCCCGCGGAGGTACATCTCGTGAATCCCCTCGCCCGGGGCGCGGCCAACGGCCAGGTTCACCGTGAGGGCGAGCCGGGAGGCGTCGAGTCTGTCGTTCGACCACTTGAGGTTCTCCTGGGGGAGGTCGTCCACCTCGTCGCGGATCAAGACGTCGAGCGGGATCGAGATGGCGTTCCCGATGTCGCGCAGCCCCAGGATGTAGAGGAACCTCGCCCCCTCCGGCCCGGGGAACTCCTTCAAGCCCTTGGAGGATGCGCCCTTGTAGGCCCCCTCCCGCATGGCGCGGGCGAGGCGGGGGCGCCGGATGGCGGGCCGGATGCGGGTGTCGTCGAAGCGGTCGGCGAAGTCCTGGTCCGGCAGGAAATACCCGACGTTCAGGCGGCGAATGAGGACGCCGTAGAGGGCCAGCCCGATCGCCAGGGTGGTCATCCCCACCTGGGCCCCCTTGAGGACGCTCACCGTCTGCTCGGCCAGCCCGGCGCGGAGAATCTCGTCCAGATGCCCGGCCACCTCTCGCAAGGGCTCCCTCCCCTCGAAGGTGAAGGGCCCATCCCCCGTCCAGAGCTCCCGCTCCAAAAAGGCGGAGAAGGAGAGCCTCCGCGACCCGAAGACGGGCCTCCCGCTCGAGACGCCCGCCCCCGCGCGGGGGGTTTTCCTTTTCCGCCAGCCGATCTTTTGTTTGCGCTCCATCCTCCCCCCTCCCGCGGGCGCGCCGGGGGCCCCGAGGTGAAGGAGGCCCCTGCGCGGGGAATCTAAGCCCCCGGGAGGAAATCCCTCTTACGGGAAATGCGCGCAGGTGCGGGGAGGAGCGGGCGCCTCCTTCAGAGACAGAGATTCCCGCCCCCCCCCGCCGGGGGGCCGGGGGCCCGCCGGGGGGGGAGGATCGTCCCGCCGCCGCGCCTTTTTGGGGAGCGCCTTTTGGGGAAATCTCGCCCCCGAAACATGCTCGTAATCTTTCTTTGCTAAAAAATACCCATCTCATGGTTGGGGACGCGCGCCTGCCCCGGCGCGGGCCGGGGGGGCGGGCGCGGCATTTTCTCGAGAGCCCCCTCCATCGCCCGTCGGGAGACCTCTCGATGCGGTTGATCACGGCCATCATCAAGCCCTTCAAGCTGGAGGCTGTGAAGGAAGCGCTC